>JAFRLP010000338.1 GCA_017431185.1 Victivallales bacterium
ACGGCAACGCGGGGGAGCCACCGAAATTCTGGACACGTGACAGCCAGGGGCTGGCCTACCTGAAAAAGGAGACGGATGACATTACGCACGCCAAGGAGGCGGACTGCATCTTCATCGAATCCTGCGGAGCCTCCGCCTTCACCCCCGAGATGGTCAAGGAGATACTCCAGGCGGTCGAACGTGGGGCCGGTCTGGTCATCTGCGCCTTTGACCAGCCGTACTACCCCTACAAGGACGGCAGACGACAGGAGGCTGTGGAAAAACTCCGCACACTCTTCGCCCCCGCCTTTGAAAAAAAGGAAACCAAGGACACCGATTTCGTGAAGATATCGGCCGCACAGAATCTCTCCGCCGAATTCGGCTCGTATGGGAAAGGCCGTGCGGTCCTGCTGCTGGAGGCGCAGAACATCAAAGGCTATGAGCGAATCTTCTTTGAAATCCGCCAGGCAGTGGTCGGGAAAGCACTATGTTGGGCGTGCGGACGTGTCCCGCAGACCAGACTACGGAACGCGCAGCAAGACGAAACGGGGTTGACCGTGCAAGTCGCTTCCCCCACGCCATTGCAGGCCAACCTGACGCTTGCCGACATGAATTGCCGCGAAATGCTCAACAAGCAGTTTGGCGCACAGACAGGGGAAAACCTTTTTCCAATCCATTTGCCAAGCATCGGGAAATACCCTGCGGTCATCAGACTCATCAAGGACGGGGCGACACTGGACTGGGACATCGTTCTTCTGGAAAAACAGGGGCAGGGGCTGTTCAAGGAGCTGACCGTGCGCCAGCACGCACCTGTCATCAAGGGACATGCCGTTCTCGCCCGCAAGCCACTCCCCGGCGAAACCATTGACATCCAGTTGCGCGATGGCTATGGCACGCTCTGGAAGCGCTGGACAAAGGAGGCAAGGACCAAGACGTACTTCGAATTGCCGACCGAGGGAATCGCAGCCGTTGGCGGGACACTGACCCTTCTGCTAAAATCGCCGCAAGGCGAGACGCTTGACCAGACCACGGCGGAGGTAACTCTATCGACAGGCGATGACCCGAACAACCCCGTGTTCAACCTGGGAGTGTGGGGCATCCCGTTGGACAACTATCCATCGTGGCTCTACCACAACATACTGAAGGACACCTACGGACTGGACTACCGTCTGACGGGAAACCATGCGCGAATGCCCTGGGACTTGCAGAAGCTGAACATCCGCTCGATGCCGTCAGGTGCGCCTGGACAACTCTATTTCGGCAAGAACAACCATGTCATTGGCGACAGTCACGCGCCTGAACGCGAGGTCTGCCTGAGTTCCGAAAAACTCAAAAAAGACCTCGGCAAGAAAATCAAGGCCGTCTCCGCGCCATTGAAGGGCATTGACGCCAAATGCTATTTCATGGACCACGAGACCAACCTTCTGGGCTACATCAACAAGGCCAAGCCAGGCTCGGACTACTGCTTCTCCCCGTCCTGCCGCGCCTCCCTGGTGGCTCTGGTCAAGCCTGAATACGGCACATTGGAAAAGCTCAATGCGACCTGGGGAACCGCCTTCCAGACCTGGGAGGAGGTCACACCCATTGTCCTGAAGGACGCATGCCTCACAGGTCTTGCCCCGCGCTGGATTGACCATCGACGCAACATGGACAAGGTGTGGACTGACCTGCTCAGGTTCCGCATCGGGGAATTGCGGAAATACGACCCCAAGGCCATGGGCTATATCCAGAATCTTCACTCCGCCTACAGTTCCAACGACAGTTTCAGCGGCATTGACTACGAACAGATGCTGGAGTGCGAACTGGGGGCGGGGGCCATGCCCGAGTCATACATCGACGCCTTCTCGCGTTACGGCAACCGTCCCGCCAATGCGCAGGGCGGAGCGATGTGGTACCCCTTCGGCGGCGCCGTGGATGATTCCGCGCTGAACTGCATCCGAGCCGAACGGGTCATCTGGCAGACCATCCTGATGGGCAACTGCTGCTGCCTCTATTACCTTCATAATTTCAACGACTCCAGCAGTCTGCTGTTCAACGACATCTTCCTGGTCAATCCCGACCTGACCATCTCACCCGAGGGCGCGGCGCTGGCCGAGGGAGTGCGCAGGATGCGCCAGGGTATCGACCGCCTGGTTCTCACCGCAGCCAAGGACAACTCTGGAATAGAGATGCTCTACTCCAGAGCCTCCGAACACGCATGCACCTTCTGGCAGGCGATGGTCAAGGAGTGCCCGACCGCCTCCTCGCTGAACCCCAGACAACAGCAATTCGAATTCTTCGCGCCCGCCATCGAGCAGGCAGGACGCGACTTCTCCTCCACCGCCAGCAAACTCCTGCGGGACGGCGGGCTGGCCAAACGCAGGGCAAAATTGCTCATCCTCCCCTTCGCCCAAAGCATCTCCCCAGAAGATGCGCAGGAGATACGCGCCTTTGTCCAGAACGGCGGATGCGTGCTGGCGGATTTCCGCCCTGCCCTCACCGACCAGCATGGCGCACTGGGCAACGCAGGTCTGCTGGACGATGTGTTCGGAATACGCCAAAGCCTCACCTGGCATTTTCGTCCGCGCCAATCTCAGGTCTCCATCGGCAAATGGCGTTTCAGGCAGGCACTGGCCGGCGAGCCAATCCAACTGACCACGGCGAAGGCACGGGAACACATCGGCGACACGCCAATATTCCTGGAGAACCGCTATGGCAAGGGAAATGCGGTGCTGCTGAATTTCTCCACGCGGGAACCGGCCTTCCGCACTTTCTTTGGCGAGTGGCTGGACAGTTGCGGAATCCCCAAGCTCTTCACCGCAAACATCCTGCGCAAAACCTGGCGCACTGGGCACGGCGCAGTCGGCGAAGAACAAATCGTCGCGGAACAAGCTGCCTCGGACACGGAAATCCAGGATAAGACCGCATCGGAAGACCCAGGCGAACGCGAAACGCAGGTTTACCAGAACACCTCGCTTCCCAAACTCCATCGGCTCACCTCGGGCAGCGCTTCCATACTCGGTTATTATGCCTGCCGACGCGGCTTCGCCTTGGGCCAGGGCGACATGGAGGTCGAGTTCTCGATTCCCCAGGAGGGCTTCGTGTACGACCTGATGGAAGGGAGATGCCTGGAGCGCCGTTCCTCCTGGAAGACGACCATGCCCTTGGAAGGCGTCAAAATCTATGGTGTTCTGCCCTTCCCCGCGCAGGCCCCCAAACTGGGAACGCCATCCATCGAGGAGCAGGCGGGGGCCAAATTGGTGCGCCTGACTC
The DNA here is from genome assembly GCA_017431185.1 of Victivallales bacterium. The sequence continues at coordinate 3,232 of JAFRLP010000338.1, forward strand.
TGGATTTGCCGAAGGAGGCCGCCTCCATCGCCTATCCTGTGCGCATCACCCCCATCACGCCAGACGGACGCGCCCTGTCCTGCTACGCCAAGACCATCACGGTCAGAAATGCCCGCGCCGAATTCAGCCTGCTTCTGCCCGCCGATGCAGTCAGAGGGGAATGGCGCATCTCCGCCCGCGAGACATTCGGTGGCCACACCTCCATCGTTGGATTTGCGTTATGAGTTTTCATCATTGCCAAAGAGGAATGTCTTGGCTGGCTAGCCTGATGTTCCTGTTCGCCATCGTCCTGCCAGGCGCAACGCTTCCCATGTACAGGTTGCCTGTCAAGGTGCAGTGCGATACGGAGCAGGCGGCTCTTCAGGCGCAACTCTCATTCCTGCCCCTTCCCGAAGGAAAGAAAGTGGCGTTCTCCTGCCGTTGGGATGATTCCACGCCGCGGCATCTGCCAATGCGCAAGCTGCTCCATAGGCACGGTTACCGCGCCACCTTCTATCTGCATGAAACGGGACGGGAGGCATTCTGGTCAGACGTGTTTCCCGCCCTCTGTTCCGACGGCTTCACCGTCGGCAACCACACCCGCAGTCATCTGGAACTGCCGTTGCTCACCCCAAACGGCCTCCATGACGAAATCCTGGGCTGGTCAATCCTGCTGGAGCATCGCTCCAACCAGCCCGTGACCGCCTTTGTCCTCCCCTACGGCAAGATACACTCCCCATATTTCGAGCAGGTTCCCCAACTCATCGGCTCCTGCATCAAAAGGGCGGGAATGCTCGGCGGACCCGATTACTCGCCATCGAGATTTCGGGGGCTTCAGATGCCTGAAGGCGAATACTTCGGAGCCAGCCTCATCTGTCCAGGCGACAGCAACACCCGCCCTGAAAAATTCGATGAGGATGTCCGCAAACAGTTGTCGAAAGCCGAGACGCCCGCGCACTTGACACTGGGAATCCATACCCGGCATTCGGATGAGGATTTCCAGAAATTGGAGGAATCGCTGGTCAAGTACGCGCACCGTCCAGACTGGTGGTATTGCAACGAGAACGAGTATCTTGCCTATTGCCATCTGTATCGCCATGCACGGGTCATCGGCAAACGGGTGGATGGTTCCGCCGTCGGATTCACGCTGGAACTCCCCCGTCCTGAACTGTTGGGCAGTGACATACCCCTTTGGGCGGAATGCGACGGCAAACGCTTCGCCATACCCCATACGCGGAAAAGCCCGACCCGAATCGGCATGACCGACGCCAGCGGGAAATGCGCAGGATTCCCTGGCTTGAACGCCAAACTCTCCCATCCATCCGCAGGTCGTTTTCAACTGGAGGTGGAGAACACGGGAGCCGCCATGGAGAATGTCCTGCTGACCCTCCGCCTCTCCCCCGATTTCCAGGAACCCAGCCTCTACCGAGAAAATGCCGACATTGACGGAAAATGCTTGGTGGAATGGCTGGCGACGCCCGTTTCATCAGCCAATGACGGAGGCAAGAGGCTGTCCGCCTGCCAAGTCGATTTCACCCGCGATGGTGTCCAGAGCCGCCTGTGGGTCAAACTCCTGGAACCCGCCGCAGCCTCACCCCGTTCAGCCGCCTACCAACTCCGCTATACGGCGGATGCCTTCTCCGACAGTGAGCAACTCCGCCTCTCGCACGGAGATGCGGAATTGCCAAGCAAATCCTTTGTGATGGCGAATCATCCTCCACACTACCGCGAGGGCATCTACCCCGTCCGTCTGCCCCGCCCCCTGACCGCCAATGACACACTGCTGGCCGTCATGGATTTTCAGGGGGGGCGGGTATTTCGGCTACGAGGCGAACTGCCGCCGAAAATGCTTTTCAATGGCCAGGCCGTCACCCCAAAAGCCAATGCGCTGACGCTGGACGCCCCCGCAGGCCCCTGCCGCCTTCTGCTCGCCTATCCCCCCGCTCCACGCCCCGTCAGGCAACTTATCCTGTTGCTGGAATAATCTCGCCTCTGCAATCGAAGGCGGCGTAGCGGCGGCGTCCCGCCGCCGTCAACACGGCGCTCGAAACACAGACGGCGGCGAGGACGCCGCCGCTACCT
>JAFRLP010000339.1 GCA_017431185.1 Victivallales bacterium
AACATCACTCCAGAAGAAATGGTGGGTTTCGCCGGCAGCCACACGACGCGGCGGCCAGCCATCGCAGGTGAGGACTCCAGGCATGTCCGAAGTCAGGGAGAACACCTCGTCGGGCGCCAGCAAAGTGGCGGGAGCCACCTTCAACCGCCTGACGCGGTTATGACGCCGAAGCAGTCGGCAATACGGGCAGCGCTCCTGCTTGTTCGGCAGATGCACCCCGCATTCGAGGCAGATGAAGGGGCAGAGGTCAGAGGCGAGCGGCGTGTGGCAGTGATGACAAAGGACCCGATTCTCCTTCTGGGCACGATGGTGCGCCAACATCAGCCCTCCCAATTGGATACTTAGGTTAATCAGAACGCTGACCACCGTAAGCAACAGAAAATACAGCGCCCCCTTAAGAAGAAGTTTGCCAGTATGGAACCGGCAAAGGTGCAGCGCCGCCAATTTCTCCACCGCGTCTTCAGGAGGAAGCGTGGGCAGCACCTCCCCCTTGGAGTCAAAGGCGTCAAACCCCCAGAGCACCAGCAGACGGCGTTGCCACCAGGGGCCGTAAAGCCGATAGCATTGCGGGGAATGTTCGGGGGACGGCAACCGGAAGGAGTCAAACACCATGGCGCTGATGGGGTCAGACGCAATGCGCCGCTTCAGTTCCCGCAAGGATTGCCGAAGACGCCGAATCTCCTCAGGCGGAATGGCCTTTCCGCGCACCTTGCTGCTTCGCGACACCAGTTCCCAGTCCCCCAGTTTCATGGAAAACAGCGCAGGCCCGCCCTTCCCTTCAGGACGGCTGGCGTGCGGAAAAAAGCGCGCGCAGTCTCCCGTGGAGTGCAGGAGTTCCTGAAAATCAGGATGCCAGTAGTCCCAGCCCTGCTCCTCCCCTTGGAAGACCCGCGCTTCATTTTTATCCAGGAAAATCCCGACGCCTTTTTCAATGCGCATGGCGCATCCTCCCTCTTACTGACAGCCTAAGGCGTTGACCAGTTGCGGAAACAGGGGGAACAGGCTCCGCTCGCGGACACGGGCAGTCTGAAAATTCAGGGCGGGGGAACGGCCATGGCAGTGGTCAATGGCGGAGACGGCATACTCCACATCCTCCTGCCGAAGTTCCGACTCGCCACGGCTGGCGACGGCATGTATTCTGGCCAGGGCCAAAGCCATCGGGTAGGTCAGGAACAGAGCCTGCAAGCCATGGAAGACCGCCACGCCATAGTAGGAGACACCAAAGAACTGCAAACACTCCAGACGGACGGCGAGGAAACGCCGATAGCACTCCCATGCCTGACGCTGGTTCTTCGATGGTGCGCCTGCCTCCTTCCTCCAGTCTCGGAAGAGCCGAGCCTTGCGGATGGCGAAGTCAGGATGCTCGTAGCCCAAACGGCGCAGATTTCCCCCGCCCAACACCACACGGGCGATTTCCACGGCGTGGCGCGCCCTCGGCAGCAAACGACGGTCCAGCAGTTCCTCGTCCCGTCGGCAGTATGCAGTCATCATCTGCCGAAACATGCTTCTTCCCCATGGTCCAAAACCGTATTTGGGCAAATCGGGCAATCCGTCACGGAGACTTTTCAGTAGGGAGGGATAAACGTCCGGCACACTGCTATCCGAGAGAAAGATTCCCCCCAACTGCGAGACACGGGTGGCAAGTCCCATCAGCACCTTGGCGCAGTCCGCCATAGGCAACGCCTCATCATCCAGAACGCTTTGGCATTTCGCGGTCAGCCGTTCCAGCGCGGCGCGGCTCAGTCCCTGCAACTGCGACTCGGTGAAGCCGTGACCAAAACTCAGTTCAGAGACGAGTCTGTGGATGTCGCCGGACTGCTCCCTGAGCGGCCTGCCATGGTTGCGCAAAACAGCAGGGCAATCCATGCGAGCCAGCACGGAGACCTCACCGGGAAAAGTCGAGACGATGTTAAAGGGATAGCCGCGGCAGGTCAAGGCCTTGCGGTCAAAGCCGAAGCGCCGATGCATTCGGCAGAACCCCTCCCTGTCCAGAAAGACACAGCCGCCATCCTCCCCGCGCCGAAAATAGGGATGACCGCCAATCTCCTCGGTGAAGTCCCGCGGCATATCCTGCTCCCCTCCCCAGTCCAGGGCAGCCAGGCGGCCCACCTCGTCCCGCCGCAACAGCACATAAAAGCGTCGGCAGCAGCGGCCACACAATATGCAGCCGTAGTTCTGCCGACGCGTGATATACACTTTGGGACTTCCTGTGCTCATCAGGAGGGAGGCATGCCTTTCGGCCACCTCGGGAGGCAAGGGACAGTCTAGTGTCCCGTCCGATTAATTCGTGAGGATAGTCCGCAGATGTTTTCGAGTTGTTTTCGCACGAAGGCGACTGCGCATAGTTTCCTATGCAAAGAAGCCTTCATGCGAAAAGAGCCGGAAAGAGCGCGGAATATTCCATC
>JAFRLP010000340.1 GCA_017431185.1 Victivallales bacterium
ATTATATTATACCATGACTTCCCAAATTGTCAACCCCTTTCTCCTTTTTTTTTGACATAAATCAACAACTCAATACAGAAAACCAAACAGCCAAAGCGGTATTTTGTTTCCTATTCCGAATTCTATGTCATCCACCGCAATGAAGCTATCGGGAATATCCTTGATCTGCGTGAATTTCTTGCCGGCACCACCCACCTCGAATAACCAGCGACCATCCACAAGGAAATCGCCTTGCGGCGGGTAGGTGACTTCGTGGCCAGCCGCACGAAGTTGGTTCAGCATAAACGTCTCTCTTGAACAACCTTTGTCAACCTCCAGTGAAAGCACGTGCATCAGATTGGTGTTTTCCAAATAAATCTTGTCGGGACGCGACAAGTCCTTCAACGCGGCTTTTTCCGAAGACAGCAATTGCAGAAGTCCTGCGCGCATCAACGCCTTGAGAATCTTCAGGCCCTGGTTGCGGTCTGTCTCCAGTTCACGGTAGAGCTGTGCCATCCTCGGTGTCTGCGGCACACTCTCGGCAAGGACGGCAAGCATCTTCTTGGCTTTCATTGTCGTTGCAACGGATACCTCGTCAATCGTTGGATAGTCGATTTCGAGAATCTGGTTCACAATCTCCCGAAGCCGAATGTCATACTCTTCTACGCCCTCCTTGTAGAATGGATAGCACCCATGCCTGAGGTAGCGCAAAAAATGCTCCAGAACTCTCACTTTCCCGCAGATATCGAAGGCAAGTGAGCGATGTTTTTTCAAAATATCAACTAGCGCAACAGGCTCGACCTCCAGGATCCCCTCAAACTTGAGATATTCACGAAACGACAGCACCGGAAGCGTGTACGGAACCCGACGCCGAGACAGGTCACCGCTCCCAGCCTCCAACCGCAACATGGACGACCCTGTGTAAACGATGTTCAAGGATGGATAGGTGTCGTATAGGTTCTTGATGATTGTCTGCCAGTTCCTGAGATGATGGACTTCGTCAAGAAACAGATGGGTTCCGCCATGCTTCCAGTGCCAGTCCGCCAAGTCCATTACATCATGTGCGGCAAACCAGATATTGTCAAGCGAGACAAACAGGGCTTTGTCATCGTTTTGCGAAAGTGCTTCGCGAAGGTGTTGCAGCAAAAGGGTCGTTTTGCCCGTGCCTTTTGCACCACGAATGCATACAAGGCGATTTGCCCAGTTTATCTTGGGCTGCAAATACCGCCTGAACGACATAGGCACATCAACAACCAGACGCCGTGATATTTCATAAAGCCTCTGAACATTTTTTTCTTCCATAGCCGAATCTCCTTCTAGTGTTTCAAAACATCTTTCCTCATCGAAAAACAATGTTTCTAGACACTGTTTTCATCATAGAAACAATGTTTCCAGACATTGCCATTAATATACACCTTCCATATTGACTGCGCAAGCAGACAAGGTTTTCTGTAACACTATGTTCCCCATGAGGGGAGGTAATGCAACGGTTTTTGTGGCAACACTCCGTGTGCTGGCCGCTCCGTAGCCTTTGTTAAACGACTCTATTGGGGAACATAGTGTTCTGTAAAAATGTATCTATTTCAGATAATGGTAAGCAGTTCCAGGCCTGGCACACGGAGTGGTTCTGGGGCAAAGTCGCGGTCAAAAACGGAGTCAGGATAAAGGCGATGCGGCGTGGTGGCCTGGATGATTTCCAGCGTATTCAATCCGTCTTTCAGGCAGTCCGTGACCTCTGCCTGATAGGGAGTTCCGCACAGCGGCGGCAAGGCGACTCCATTCAACGACCAGGAGGCGGCGCCGACAAAGGCCGTGAGACCAACCAAAAGCCGCGGGGCGTCAGGGCGTGTCAGCGTGAACTCCAGGCGGAAGCGCACATCGCCCGAAAACCGCTGCATTTCAGGACTGGCATCCAGGGACAGGCCAGCTTTCCAGCAGCCCCCCAATTCCTGCCATACCCCACCCACGGAACGGATGGCGACGCGCCACTCGCCAGCGATGGGCTGCTGTCGCTCAATCATGCCCAGACTTGGCAAATTCGGCAAGTTTTGGTGAGGCATCCATAACACAACGGCCTGGCCAGGGGCAAGAGAGAGGCGTCCTTCCGCCCGCCATAACGTGTTGTCGGCAGGGAAATAGAGCGAACCAGGACGCTGAATCGGCGTCTCATAATCCGTGTCAATGGCTTCACTTACACTCTCGTTCAGGCAGAGATACCTGTCGCCGTCTGGACTTTGCCAATGCAGGACACGCAGAGCAGGCGCAGATGGCGTGCAGCGGAAATCCGTCAAACCAAGCTGACAGGCCAGCGCGGGCAATTCCTCCGCCGTGATGCACTGGCATCTGCGAGCCGCATGTTCTGACAGGCCGTCTGGCAATTGCCCTGCAAAAACCACAGCAACTCTGGCGTCAAGCAATTTCTCCAGCACAGTTGCCAGTCTGGGAGTCACACTGGCAGTGGCGGGAATGGCCAGCAACCGATAGGAGTGGCCATTGATGGCGTAGGCGCCATCCTTCATCGTTGCCTCAGCCAGATGGTCCAGGTCAATGACGTCGAAGTCCAACTGGTGCCTTGCCAATGCGGGAGCCAGACTCTCGAAGGGTTCGCATGGTTCACCGCTCCATTCGCTTTCGGCATGATAGAGAAGACCAATCGACGCCACACTCTGTCCGTCTGCCAACAGGTTGCCCATTCGTTGCATATAGGCCACCAGCCATGGAAAGAGCCGCCACTGCGGATTTTGACCTCGGGCATAGAAATGCGGCGGGCAGTCCAAATCGGGAAAAGCGGCTGGAGAGAAGGCGTGAGGAACAAAGTGATTCACGCCACGAACCGCGAAATGGTCAACCAGCCATTTCTGGAACGGCAGGCCAGCGTGCCAGCCATACGCCCCGAATATCTCCACGAAGGAGCCTTGCATCGTCGGCTCAAGTTTGGCGCAGGACGAGGCCAACTTGGCCAGTCCCCAGTGATAGAAGCGGTTGTCGTAGTCGCCGAAAGCGGTTTTTGTCCATCCGTCAGTACGTCCAGGGCCTTGCTGAAGCAGCACCGTGTCCACCCCTGCCCAATGCTGCCCTTTCTGGGATCGGAAATAATGGCCAGGGCCATATCCCAGACGGACATGCGCGCCATTGTCCTCAATGACATGGCCGATATGCTTCAAACCGTGTTCCTGGCACCACTCCCCTACCCTTGCACTGAACAGTTCGCCAAAACGGCGAGTCACCGCCTCCATATAGGCCTGACGGATGGCACGTTGGGCACAAGGTGCGCCATTGGTCCAGAGCAGAGGCAACTCCGCAAGGCAATCATGCCCCAATAGAGCGGAAATCTCCTCTGGCATGGATTGCTCCCAGGGCAGATGCACCTCTGGCTGTCCCAGTCTGGTCAGATAGGACGGGGCATTGCCAAACCGCGGCTCATCGCTGAAGAATCCCTGAAAGACATTCCCCGCATAGCGGCGCAAATGCTCATAGTGTGGCCGATAAATGGTGTCCAGATAGAACTCCACAGCCTCCGTGGAGAGAAAATTGATGTATGGGGCAGTATGGCGTTCGCCGCCTTCGCGGGTCAGTATAAGCGTGGCCAACTGCCCTTCAGACGGACAGCCCTCGTCAGCAGGCAATACGCGGTTTGCGCCATCTGGAGACAAAGCCACCCGTGCCAGCACCTCCTCCCCTTCCTTCAACGTGGCCTCTCCAATCGCACAACGCACCAGCAGACGGGTCAAGTCTGGACGTTTCGCCTGCACCAGCCCTCCTGCAAAGCCACTGGGGAAATGCCCGTCGTCAAATACCCAGACCGACATATTCAGCCTTTTCGCCTGGGCGCAGAGAAATTCCAGAGTCTGCCACCACGGCGGTTCCAGATAGCCTGCGAAAGGTCTGGCCTCCGCAATGAACCCTCGTATGCCAGAGGCGTACATTGCATCAAGTTCCTCCAACAGCACGGCGTGCTCTTCGCCATGCTGCCAGAACAGCGGGACGACGCAGTTATCGCGCCAAATTCCCTTGACCAATTCCAGGGGAGTACCCATCAGTTGTGCGATTACCTTCTTGAAATGTATCTATTCAGAACCCCAGGCTACTTCAATCCGCGAGGCCTGAAGGCCTCGCGGGCAGGTTGGGGACTAACGCCTGGCACGCCA
>JAFRLP010000033.1 GCA_017431185.1 Victivallales bacterium
AAGGTTTCCCTTGCTGTACTCTATATGGTCGGCGACCAGAATCTCCCCCAGGGCCAGCAAATTGCCAGGCTTGCGCCGGGCGTCTCTGGTCGCCGCAATGGCTGCCCTCGTGCCAGCCACGGATGGAACGGAATCGGCCAATGCGGCGTCGTCAAGGTAGATATGGGTTTCCCCAGGGGCGAAATGGTCTGTGAACGTTCCCTGACGGAGATTGACGCATCGGCCTTCACCCGCCACATGCAACCGATCCATATCAGTGTTTGCCAGGGAGAATTCCGCTTGGATGTCATGCATTTCGGTATTGACGGCCAGCAACGCCAAATGTCCTCCAACGGGTTTGACGCCTGCCTGGAATTGCGGGGAGTGCGGTCTGGTCTGCACCTTGAGTGAATGCGTTGCAGTGTCGGCCAGCATATAATCGCGGAGAGGCAGCAGCGTTTCTCCGATGGCGTCCGCCCCCAAGGTCAGCACGGGAAAGCGGACCGCCTCAAAATAGGCGTACATGTTGAATCCCTTGGCATTGTGTATCAATGCCTGAAAAAACTGCGAACGCAACTCATCGTAATCGGGCGGCACGCCCTTGACCCCATTTCTGTTGTAGGCGGGCCAGGAGGCGACCTGGGGCATCTGCCAGGCGGGGCGAAGGGCTGTGGAGCATTTCGCCCAATCCGAGGAACAGTGGCGGGCTTTGCCAGTCGTGCCGTCCACGTAGTATGTCGGATAGCAGTCAGGCATCAGGATATCGCAGGCGCGGTAGTATTTCCGCATTCCGCCGAGGCCCCAGTTGACCATAATGCAGGGGTGCCAGGGGTCGCGCTCGCGGAGTAGTTCGTATGCCTCCTGAAGCCATTGCGGATTCATGCCGTTGTTCTCGGGCTCATCCGCCATGTAGTAGCCCAGCAGATTGGGTTTTTCACGTAAAATCCCGATGTTTCGGATGAGGAGTTCCCGCTGTCGCGGGGTAAGTCCACCCTGGCGTTCCCTGAGGCTGAACACCCTCCAATTCCCATGCGGGTTGAATTCCTGGAATGGGAAGACCACCAGTTTTTCCTGAAATGCCTCTCTGCGCAGGAAGATTCTGTCCATGGACTCCAGGCTGCCGAACAGGGACGTGTCGAGAATGGAGTTGAGGTGCGCCTTCGGCATGTCCACATCGTCGTGTCCATACCATCCGAAGGGGAGAAAGGGCTGCCCGTCCACGTGGGTCACTCCATGCCTGTCCAGCCAGACCTCGCCTTTGAGACGGGGCAGTTTGCGCAGTTCCAGGGAGGCTTGCGCCGTCCCGCAGGCGACCTTCAGGGTGTAGCGTCCCTCGGATAGGACGGCGCCGTCGAATTGGAGGTTCTGGGTGGGTTTTGCCGAGGTCACGGAATGGGATTGGAGCATCCGTCCACTCTCATCCATCAAAGCGCATTCAAAGGGTTTTCCCAGAAAATCGCTGAACTTGATTTGCGCCTCAATGCGCTGGTCAGGCATGGTGGCGTAGAGGTTGTTGCGGTAGGCGGGCGAAAGCAGTTTCAGTTCGATGGGAATATATGCGAGTTTGACCTCCACCCGTTGCCTGGCCAGAAGACAGCGCACGCTATGGTTGTCGTAATATTCGCAGTCCAGCAGGTATTCGCCAGGGGCGATATCATGCAGATTGACAGGAAGAAGTTCGACGGAGGAATTGGCGGGCACGCCGACCGCCTGTTCAGCCTCGGCCAACGTCTTTCCCTGGCGTGTGAGGAGACGAAGGCGCGCGTTGAAGATGCGCAGAGCCTTGCCGATGTTGCCGACCCTGGCACGAATGGCCGTCTCGCACTTGCCCGTCTCGCCGCAGGGCGTATATGTCGCCTCCAGAAGCGACGGCGCGCAGGTGAATCCACTGCAATCCAACCCCAGGGGTTCCAGTTCGGCGAACACGTCAGGCCTGGCATTTCGGTTATTGCGGTTGGGGGCGAAGGAGGAGAATTCGCGGGGAGTCACGCAGTTCCTGTTGCGTACCACATTGAATGCCCACTTGCCTGGAGATGGGCCAATGCTCCCCAAGGGGATGGCAAGCTCCATCGTCCATTTTCCCTGCCCGACGGCGGTCTTGACCTGGACGCCGCTCTCCCACAGGGAATCCGACTTGTATCCTCCCGCATTATTGTCCAGATAGAGCAAATCGACCTTCTGTCCGCCCGCGTCCGCAATGACATGGTAAAACGTCAGTTTTTTGGGGTCTGTGCAGAAAAACACTTCAAAGGAGTCGTTGGCGCACACCGCGATGGCCTCATGGCCCACCTGTTCGGATCGCAATTCTGGAGCCAGAGGCTCCTGTGCCTCCAATCCCAGAAAGACGTTTCGTCCGTCATGGCATATCTTGAAGCGTGACTGAGCCTTCGGCGTATCCAGGCTCTTCAAGGTCCTGAAATCGCCGTGCCAATCCGTCAAGGCCCAGCATTTGTCGTCCAGCACGCCGTCAATGACTGGGGCAGAAGGGACTTTGGGCATTTCGACGGCGAAAGCGCAGCAAAGCAATGCGCATAACCCCAGAACAACCTGACGCATGAAAGGAGGCTTCTTATGACCAGGGACGGAAAAAATCAACTGACTCACTCCTATGAAACACAGGGTGTGCCGACGGCATCCCCGCCGCCGCCTGTGTTTCCTGCGTTGCGTTGACGGCGGCGAGACGCCGCCGCCTGTGTTTCCTGCGTTGCGTTGACGGCGGCGAGACGCCGCCGCTACCTTTACTCCTATGAAACACACCGTGTTTCCTGGGTTGCGTTGACGGCGGCGAGACGCCGCCGCTACCTTTACTCCTATGAAACACACCGTGTTTCCTGCGTTGACGGCGGCGAGGCCGCCGCCGCTACCTTTACTCGACCGTGAAAAGCAAGTCCCGCATCACATATTTGTCTGTCTTGACATTCGGTGGCGACTGCCGGAAAATGAGTTGGATTTTGACCTTGTAATCACCCTTCGCCCACTTGTCGGTGACCTTGAGTTTCAGCGTGCGTTCCTTTTCCGCCAGGGTGTCCTTGGCAAACCAGGCCTCGTGGATCCTGGCGATGTGCGCCTTGGAGTACTTCTTGCCCAAAGCCTCCGCCGCCCCCTGGGGCACGTTTGCCTCGTTGAAAAGCACATACCAGGCGCAGGCCTGATACCCTTCCAGCGGCTCCGCCGTTATCTTCAGTTCAATGGTCTCGCCTGGCTTGACGACCTTCTTGTCCGCCTCCAGGGAAAAGGCATTCCGGTCGGCGGAAAAGGCCCCAAGCGCAAACAGGAGCAGGAAAAGGAAAATTTTCTTCATCGATGCTTCTCCAGGTTATTTGAGATTTCCCAATTGATAGGACACGGCGGCGCTGGGGGTGTTGTAGAAGTAGTTGCTGTCGTCGTCGGGAGCCTTGCTCCTGACATATTCCAGGAGAGTTCCGGCGTCGCGGCGCACCTTGGCGGAACCGTCGAAGTTCACGCTGGGAAATTCGGGATAATGGAACATCGCCGCCCGGCAATAGGCCATGCAGGAGGCCATCATGACGTCGGATGGACTGCGCAACTGGGTGCTTTTGAGCGGTTTGCCGTCCGTCATGTGATAGGAGGTGGCGTTCATTCTGATTCCCGTGGTGACTCCTTGGGTCGCTTCATAGACCTTGGCATTCTCCTCCGCCCCTCGGGAGTTGAACGGGTAGTTGTCCATATAGGCCACGACAGAGCTTGGCTTGCGGTACGCCTTGCACACGGGGCCGCAGATGACCCCCGTGGTCGAATTGGAGCCAGGGCGTGTCTGCCTGTCCAGGTATTTGAGCCGGGCCAGAAGAAAACTCCCCAAAGCACAGGCAGCGGACGAATTGCTCTTGCCGTTGCTGCCATACGCGTGCAGGGTCTTCCCCCAGATGGCCACGTTGTCCTCGTGGTCTTCACTGTAGATATGCACGGCCAGTCCCACCTGCCTCACTCCGTTGATGCAGGAGATGACTCTCGCCCTCGCCCGGGCTTTGCTCAACGCCGGCAGAAGCATCGCGGCAAGCACGGCGATGATGGCGATGACGACCAGCAATTCGATTAAAGTGAAGGCATGGCTACGCATTCGGCAATCTCCTTACGGCTTCATGGTTGTCTTCTGATAAGATAATCTTGAACCCGCCACTAGTCAAGGCAGTCGCGCACAGCCTGGGCGCTGGCGGGCCACTTGCGGATTTCGCGGTCGCCGAGAATGACGATGCCATTGAGCCGCCCGTCCTGGATCATTCTGGCAGCCTTGTGCATCTGGAAGCGCAGGCATTCAGGCGGATTGCCCAAGTCCGCGCAGCCATAGTCGTGAATGAAGATGCCCATCAGGATTTCCTTGCCAGGAAAAACCTCGTGGCACCTTTGCACTTTCTCGTCTATTTCGAGCAATTCGTTCTTAGACCAGAACCAGAGCACAATCCTGTCCAGATAGGGAAGCGCCGCCGTGAAATCAAAATCATCTAATTCAAGCGAGTAGATGACGCAGGCCACCTTCAGGTTCGGGTTGTGCTTTTTCGCGCTGGCGGCGATGGGGCGGAACACCGACTCCTTGAGCACCTTCTCCTTGTTGTGTCCCGTGCGGGTGGCGTCGTCCAGCATGCCGCCGACAATGTTCGGGTATTTGCAGGAGAGACGGCTGACCTTCTCCGCGCACTCCTCGTCTGATTCCGGCTGGAATTTCGGGTCACGGCAGGTGTCCGTCATCTGCACCATCACCTGGTCGAACCTGGCCAGTGGCGCGATGAATTTCTCCTCGACGGGACCGCCGACATAGACCACGTTCCTGGCCTGGAAGTAGTCGGCGCCGACGGGCAGCGTGTCGTCCGCCAGGGAGCCGAACCAGAAGGGGGTGGGTCCGCCCCAGACCCATGCCTTGTCCCGCGGCACCTTTAGCACCGCGTCCGCAGGGTTTTCTATCTGGCGGATTCCCTCGAAGACCAGGCGGTCGATTTCCGCGCTCATGGGGGCGACCTTGGCGTAATAGGCGGAGGCCGCTGGAGGAACCTCGCACTGTCCCGTCAAATCCGCGCCCGGGGCGCAGGTTTCGCCAAGTTTATGGTCGGTCTCCTTCTCCGCCTCGACGCGGAGCGCCTTGAACTCCGCCAACCTCTTCTCCAGCCGTTCTGCCAAATCCTTGCTGATGCTCATCTCACGACTCCGTTTCTTGTGTGCTGCAAACTACTCCAGCCCCAGGATTTTCCTGGCGTTGCCAAACAGAATGGCGTCCTTCTGCGCTTCAGGGATGTCCAGGGCGCGCACCGCCTCCTGGGCGAAACGCATCTGCATCGGCCCCTGCAACGGGCAGTCGGTGCCGAACACCACGTGTTCCGCGCCGGCCAGCCGCACCATCTTGGCCATGATGGTCTGGTAGGCGTACAGCAGGTAGTGCGCGGTGTCAATCCAGACATTGGGAGGCAGTCCCGCGTCGCAGATGCGCTCCAACGAGTCCATGTTCGGGAAGAACGGGTAGTTGCCATTCTGGTAAAGTCCGGCGCAATGTGCCAGGACAAACTTGGTGTCCGGATGGTTTTTGGCGATGGACACCACCGTCTCCGCCGACGAAAATCCCGTGCCAGGCATGCAGGATACATGGAAGAGCATCATCGGCGTCCTGCTGGCCAGGCGGTCAACAAAGCGATAGTTGGAGGGGACGGACAGGTCGTACCCGTGGTAGTCAGGGTGTATCTTCACCCCGCGGAACTTCGGCTCGTCCTCAAGGTAGTGCAGTTCCTCCTCGGTGCCTGGAAAGGTGGGGCTGATGACCACATACCCGTAGAAGGACTCATGCGATTTCAGCACGGCTGCCAGTTCGGCGTTCCCTTCGCGGATATCGTACATGATGGCGCGTGAGGCCGACAGGCAGAGCCTGTCCGTGCCGGACTCCCGCAGATACTGCTCCAGCCGCTCCGCGTCCGCCTGCCAGAATTCGCTGAAATTGATGTTGCCCAGATGACCGTGTATGTCAATGACCATAGCCTGTCTCCTTTAGAGAATATTGATTTGGCGACCGTAGCTGGAGAGCATCTCGGCCGGGCCTTCGGGACGAACCAGCAGCCCGTCCTCCCAGCGGAAGCCCACGCCAGGGCGATGCAGGAACATGTCCTGCATGAAGGTCATGTCCGCCTCCAGCATATACTCCGAACTGGTCTCCAGGAAGGGATACTCGCACTCCATCTGCCCGCAACCGTGGGCAGGACCGTAGAGGATGGCGTCCCCATACCCTTTGGCCCGGATGAAGTCATGGATGCGGCGCGCCACATCCCCCGACTTGACTCCGGCGCGCATCTCCTCGAAGGTGAGGTTTGCGGCGTCAAGCCCGACTTGAAGGAAGGCGCGCAATTCGTCGGGACAGTGTCCTAGAACGACGGGGCGGCCAATGCTGGAGCTGTAGCCCTCGACCTTGGCTCCGATGGAGAAATGGACGACCTCCCCGCATTGGATGCGACGTATGGTCGGACGGCTGATGGCCTGGTCGGAATTCGGTCCGGAGCAGCACCAGATGGGATAGCCAGTGCATTCGGCGCCTGCCGCAGTCATAGCGGCCGTGGCAATGCCGCAGAGTTCCGCCTCCGTCATGCCTGGTTTGATGTTCTCCAGGATGGCCTTGAAGCCAGCCTCGGAGGCGCGCGCGGACGCTTTCAGGCAGGCCACCTCCTCGGCGCTCTTCTTCATGAAGATGGGGCGAATCAGTTCATCGGCGGGAACGATGCAGGGCAGTCCGCCCAGGGCCTCCGCCAGGCCAGTCATCATCGTGTAGGGGAAAAGGTACCACCCGCACAGTCCCACCTTCTTCAGACGGTAATCGGAAACCACGTCCTTCCAGGTGGGCAGCTGCGAGCCAGGGTAGTCTGGCTGCGAGGACTCGCGGAAATCCATCAGTTGGATGATGCGCGGTATCTTCGAGCGGCTGGTGGCGAAGGTCAGGGATTCCGGGCCGATGATGAGGGCTGGCTCCCCAGCGGCGGGAATCAGAACCGCCGCCGTCTCAAAGCTGGGCCAGTAGTCCGAGAAATACCGGACGGCGGCAGGCTCCGACTCCGTGGAGAGGACCAGTACCGCGTCCAATCCGCTGTCCTGGACGACACGCTGCGCCGCAGCCGTGCGCCGCGTGAATTCCTGAGATGTTAAAATTGACATTGCCATTCTCCTTGTTCTTGGAAATTGCCACTGTATATTATACAGTCAATCTTCAAAAAAGGAAATGTCATTTTCTATCAAATCCGATGTCAAATATAACCAAAAACCCCGCGCAAATCCAACCGATTGCACCGCTGGACGCCGAGATTTTCCTGTTTGGGCGCGGCAAAGTCAGTTTCAGCTGGCGGTTTGAGCGATGCGTTCCCTTCTGGTTTCTGTATTACAATTCGGAGTCGGGAGCATGTCTGAAGTTTGCGGACGGCACATTGCGCCCCTCCGCAAAGGAGATTCTGCTCATTCCCCCCTACACTCGATTCAGCAGCAGCTGCGAGTCGGCTTTTGAGCATCTGTACATCCATTTCACGGTGGGCCGTCCCTATTCTCAGGTCACGCCTGGGGTTCTGGTCTTTGACCGCTCCATCTGCGGGATGCTGGATCATTTGCTGACACAGGAGAGACCCAGCAGGGCAGCCGTTTACGCCCTACTGTTCTCGGCACTGGCCGCCATCCCCGCCAATCGTTTCGCCTCACGGGAACATCCCGTGGATGACCGAATCCAGCGGGCCATCGGTCTGCTCGGCCAGGGTTTTGGCAACAGCCAGCTATGCCGCAGCATCGGCATGTCCCCCAGCAATTTCCAGCGCTGCTTCAAGCAGGAGACGGGTTTCTCTCCCCAACACTACGCCATGGAACTGCGGCTGGAGAACGCCCGCAGCCGCCTGATGTCTGGCTCGGTGTCCATTCCCGAAATTGCGGCGGAATGCGGTTTTTCCGACCGCTACGCCTTCTCCAAAGCCTTTCGCAAATACACTGGGGTCTCGCCGGCACGCTATCGGTCTAGCCAAAATCATAACTCCTTCAATCCAACGGAAGAGACATGATTGCAGGAGATCTGATAACATATCACTGATTTGCAGTCAACGAATTCGATGCTATCTTATTAAGGTCAATCTGTTCAATGTCCGAAAGGACATTTTGCCTTGTCCCACGCGCTTTCGCATTGCCGTAAATATCGTTGTAAGTTCATGCTGAAAAAATCCAGATCATGGTGGATGGCAGCATTTTTTCTGCTCCTATACGATTTGCTCACCGTAGCGCTCAGTTATTACCTGGCGCTGGCGGTTCGCTTCGAGGAATTCCTTGATTTTCCACGCGACTTTTTTGACGGCTATCTGTTCGCGCTGAAGTTTGTCCCTCTCCTGTGCGTGATGATCTACATGGTGGTCAAGCTCTACAGCAGTATCTGGAGATTCGCCAGTTACCATGAACTGGTGCAGTGCATTGTGGCGGTGGGCCTCTGCGTCCCTCTGCACTGGATGCTTCTGAGTTTCGGCTTTGGAAGAATGCCCATCTCCTATTACGTGTTCGGCGCGGCGTTTCAGTTGGGCTTTCTGCTTGCCAGCCGGTTTGCCGCCCGTCTTTACTACCTTGAGTTCTCAAACTGGAGAAAGAGATTTTGGGCGTCAAAATACATCAACAATGGAATGCTGATCGGTGCAGGCTCCGCCGGCCAATTGATTCTGCGTGACCTCTGCACCAGCAACCTCACCGACATCACCATCCGCTGCATCATTGACGACGACCGCACAAAATGGGGATTGCTCATGGACGGCATCCGCATCGTCGGCGGTCGCCATGACATTCCGGAAAATGTTCGTCGCTACAACATCGACCGGATTTTCCTGGCCATTCCCACTCTCGACCATGACGCCAAGCAGGAGATTCTCTCCATCTGCCAGGAAACGGGCTGCGAGGTGAAGCTTCTTCCCGGCATCTACCAGTTCGCCAACGACGAAGTCGTCCTGGCGAAGATGCGTGAAGTGGAGATAGGGGATTTGCTGGCGCGCGCCCCAATCACGGTTGACGCGGAGGAAATCTCCGGCAAGTTCACTGGAAAGCGAATCCTCGTGACGGGCGGTGGCGGTTCCATTGGCTCCGAACTCTGCCGCCAGCTCGCCGAATGCCACCCTGACCAGCTTGTCGCATTCGACAACAGCGGGAACAGCGCCTATTATCTTCAGGAGGAATTCGCCGCAAAGTACCCCAACTTGAAATTCACGGTGGAACTTGGAAGTGTCTGCGATTATCTGCGTGTCAAACGGATTTTCGAGACATACCGCCCCGATATCGTCTTCCACGCCGCCGCGCATAAACAGGTTCCCATGCTGGAGTCCTGCCCCGGCGAAGGGATCAGGAACAATCTCATCGGAACCTACAACACCGCCTGCGCCGCCATCACGTATAGGTGCCAGAAGTTCGTGCTCCTGAGCACGGACAAGGCGGTGAATCCGACCAGCGTCCTTGGCGTGACCAGCCGTATCGGCGAAATGCTGATGCAAACCCTGGAACATCTTGGACGCTCTCACCAGTTCCGGCAGCTCTTCCCTCCCTACTCGGGAAAGGTGGAAAAGGGCAAAAACGCCACAGAGTTCGCCGCCGTCCGCTTTGGCACCGTCTTCGACTCCCAAGGCTCGGCCATGGGGCTGTTCACCCAGCAGATTGCGGCTGGCGGCCCCGTGCTGGTCACCCACAAGGAGGCCACCCGGTTCTGCATGTCCACCAGCGAGACGGTGCGGCTGCTTCTTCAGGCTGCCTGTTTTGCACGGGACGGCGAGGTGTTTGTCCTGGACATGGGCAAGCCCTTCCGAATTGATGACCTGGCCAGACGGCTCATCCGGCTTTCCGGGTTTGTCCCCGACCAGGACATCAAGATTGAATACACGGGCCTGCGTCCAGGCGAGAAACTTCGCGAGGAGCCTCTGATGCCGGAGGAGGGGATACGGAAAACATCCAATCCCAACATCTACGTGGCCAACCCCATGCGCCTGGACTTCGATGGTTTCCTGCAATCGCTGAAGGCGCTTTTCCAGATGGTCGATGGGGAAAGCGACGATTTGCGGAATCGCCTGGCCGCCATGGTCAAATCCTACCACCAGGAATCCCCGAATTCAACGGTGTTCATCGCCAGCCAGCTTGCCCAGCCGCAGGAGCCGCTCAATGTCCTGGAGAAGATAGCCGAGGAATTCACCATTCAGGGGTCAGTCACTGCCGTGGTTCCTTTGGACAGCGGCTATATCAACCGCACCTATCGCGTGGACACATTGTCGTCCACCGGCGAAACCTCCCATGCGCTTCTCCAGCGCATCAACACCAGCGTCTTTTCCAAGCCAGGTGACTTGATGGAGAACTTCGCGCTGGTCACGGAGCATCTGTCGTCCCGTCTTCATCTTCCGGGCAGACCGGAGGTCCCCGCCTCTCCCACCTTGATTCCAACCAGAGACGGGCAAAATTACTTGGAGACGCCATCGGGGGCCTGGCGGATGATGAGTTTCTTCGAGCATATTCACTCCTACGACATTCCCGAGAATCCCCAGGTCTTCTACCAATCGGGAGTCGCCTTCGGGGCATTTTTGCAGGCCATGTCGGATTTCCCGCCAGAACGTCTCCATGAGGTCATCCCGAATTTCCACAACACCTGGAGCCGCTACGAGGATTTGGAGCGGGCCATCGCCAGCGACCCTGTAGGCCGGGTGGCTCAGGTGTCTGACGAAATCGAATTCGTCCGCAAGAGAAAAGAGCTGTTCCAGAGGATTTCCATCCCCTTGCAGAAGGGCGAAATTCCCTGGCGCATCGGCCACAATGACTGCAACCTCAACAATATCCTCTTTGACAATGCCACCAATCTTCCCGTTGCCATTGTTGACCTCGACACCGTGATGCCGTCGTCCCCCCTTTATGACTTTGGCGACTCCATGCGCATCGGGACAAACACCGCCAAGGATGACGAAAAGGACTTGTCGAAGGTCTCCTGCGACCTCAACCTCTACGAGCAGTACGCACGGGGCTGGCTGGAGTCCTGCGGCAAGATGCTGACCCCGAAGGAGCGTGAACTCCTTCCCTACGCATCTCTGGTCATCACATCCGAGGATGGCATCCGCTTCCTGATGGACCACATCAATGGCGACACCTACTACTACATCTTCTATCTCGGCCAGAACCTGGACCGCGCCCGCACCCAATTCGCGCTTCTTGCTGACATGGAGCGAAAACTTCCTGAAATACAGGCCATTCTCAACAGATTGTTCAGGCAATTGGGCATAGCCGATTGAGGATTTCAGACCGTCACAACCCCCACTTGAACATGCGAGCCATCATCCCCGCCGCAGGCCGCGGCACCCGACTCAATCCATCCCCCGACGCCCCGCCCAAGGCCATGTTCCCCCTGGCTGGCCGTCCTTTGCTGGAGCATGTCCTGGAACAGACGGATTTCATCGCCCCGCAGGACACCTGGATTGTCGTAGGCTACAAGAAGGAGGCCATCATCCGTCACTTCGGCGAAAAATACCATTACGCCGAGCAGAAGGAGCAGCTGGGCACAGGCCATGCCGTCATGCAGTGCGCCGACGCATTCCGCGACTACGATGGCACGGTTCTGATCACCTTTGGCGACATGCCGCTGTTCCGCCGTCAAGTCATGAAGGCGATGTGCGAGCAGAACGCCTCGCACCATGCCGCCTGCACCCTGCTCACCGCCGTCAATCCAGACGTGCCGATGTGGGCGCATGTCGTGCGTGACGCAGACGGACGTTTTGTCGATATCGTGGAGGGCAAGGACTGCACGCCCGAGCAACTCCGCCAGCCGGAATTGTTCGCGGGAGTCCTAGCCTTTGACAGCAGGCTTCTTTTCCAGTTCCTGCCTTTGCTGGACACCCACAACGTCCAGCATGAATATTATCTCACGGAAGTGCCCCGCCTGATGGCCGCCCAGGGGCTTCCGGTGGAGTTGTTCGCCACCGATGACCCGGAGGACATCCGCGGCGTCAACGCCCTCGCCGACGTCGCCGCCTGCGAAAGCATCCTTCAACAAAGAGCCGCTCATGCGGAGCGCGGCCAGTAGTTTACAATCACCGCAATGGGAACATCGACAGACTTGGCACGTGACTTGTCACGGATAACCGCTTTGGACGACCGCGACCGCAGTCAGCTCCATACCCTCATCATTGACTTCTTCGCGGCGGCATACGCGGGCTACCAGCAGAACCGTGCCTTCAACCAGGCGGTGGAGTCCGTCGTCCTCCCGCAAGGCGGCGCGGAGGAGAGTTATGTGCTTTTCCAGAACCGGCGCCTTCCGGCCAGGCTGGCGGCGTTCATGAACGCCCTCTATGGCCACGGGGCTGAACTGGATGACGGACACAAGCGCGCCGCCGGCCATGCGGGCGTGCATCTGATTCCCGCCGTATTCGCCTTGGCGGACAAATTGGGCGTTTCCCAGGAGGATGTCCTGGTGGCGTTGGCAACCGGCTATGAGGCGTACATCCGGATTTCCTCGGCGGCGCAGCCGGGGCTGGTGCGCCACGGCTTCCATTCCACGGGAATGGCCGGCACTCTGGCCTGCGCGGCGGCATGCGCCAGGCTCTATCACCTGGACGCGCAGGGAGTCGAGGATGCCGTCGCCCTGGCCACGACCATGAGCGGCGGTCTCTTGTCCTACGGGGATTCCCGCCCCGCCATCAAGCCCTTGAACCCCGGCAAGGCGGCTGAAAACGGCGTGATGGCCGCCATGCTGGCCAGCGCGGGCGTGCAGGGGCCGGCGGAGGCCCTGGAGGGGCCGAATGGCTGGTTCCACGCCGTGACCGACCAGGTGGACGCCTCATGCCTGAAGGGCTCCGGGCATCTGCTGCTGCATGAGTGCTATTTCAAGCTCTATCCGTCCTGCCGCCACACGCACTGCGGAATCGACGCGGGCATCGCCCTGCACTCCAAAGCCCGGTCGGAGAACATCGCCGCAGTCAAGGTGCATATCTACCCGAATGCCATCAGGCTTGCCGGAA
Organism: Victivallales bacterium; assembly: GCA_017431185.1. The sequence continues at coordinate 12,948 of JAFRLP010000033.1, forward strand.
TCCCCTATCCCAAAAACCAGGACGAGACGAAATTCTCCATCCAGTACACCCTGGCCTGTGCCCTGCTGAACGGAAACTACGGCGTGGCGGACATGGACCTGCCAAGGATGACCGCCGACGTCGTGGGACTGATTGACAAAACCCAACTGATTCCCGACGAGTCCATGGAGAACAAGGCGAAGGGAATCCGCGGGGCCCGCGTGGAGGTTGTCCTGAAAAGCGGCGAATCCCTGACGGAGACGGTGCTGGTGCCCAAGGGAGACCCCGAGAACCCGCTTTCCCGCCAGGACATTGTCGGCAAACTCCACTCTTGCGCCAAAGGCCAGGCCGCGGCCCCCGAACTGGAGTTGCTTGTTCAGTGCATCGACTCCCTGGGCGGAGACAAGCCGTTCGCCAATCCGATGTCCGCCATCAGGAAGGAGCGATGAATACCCGTCAGCTCAAATACGTCTTCACGCTGGCCAAGGACGGCTCCTTTTCAAAGGCCGCCGAGACCCTGGGCATCTCCCAGCCTTCGCTTTCGCAGTACATCAAGAAGATAGAGGAGCAAATTGGACTGCCGCTGTTTGACCGCACCAATGGGGAGGTCAGGCTGACGGACGCGGGGCAGGTGTTCATTGAGAGCGGCAGGAAAATCATTGATCTGGAGCACCAGATGGAGTCGCAGTTGGCCGACCTTTCAGCACACCGGACTGGCTCCCTGGTCATCGGGGCCGCGCCTTACCGCACAACCTGCATGCTGCCAATCATCGCCAAACGCTTCCAGGCCATCCATCCGGGAATGCATCTGATTGTGCGGGAGGGAGTCACCACCGAGCTGGCCGAAGGCATGGAACACGGCGACTACGACCTCTGCCTGACGATGCTTCCCATCGATGATAGGATCTTCGCCTGGCGGAAAATCATGGAGGAGGAGCTGCTGCTGGCTGTCCCCGCCGCACACCCTCCCCTTCGGGCGAAGAGGCTGCCGGGGCGCAAATACCAGGCCATTGACGTGCGGTACCTTGACGGGAAGCGCCTGGTGAAATTGACGGAGGCGCAGTACATGCAGCGTCTGCTGGACAACCTGTCGGCGGATTACGGGCTGTCCATCGGAACCGCCGCAGTCGTGAAGAGCCTGGGCGCCCAGGTGTCCATGGTGCGGGCAGGGGTGGGGCTGGCCCTGCTGCCCAGCGGCATCGAGCGTTTCTGCGGGAAAGACGAGGTGGCCTTCTACTCCTTTGTGCAGGAGCTTCCTCGGCGCGAAGTGGTCGTGATGTGGAGAAAGGAGTGTCGCCTCTCCACGGTGGCCGAGGAACTCAAGTCTGTCATCTGCGACATCAGCTGGTAGCCGTCATCAAAGGGACACATGGAGCGCAAGGTTTTCCAGGATGCCGTCAAGGCTTTTGAGCGGATGTTTCACTGTCGTGTGTGCTATCATGACTACACCATGAAACTTGCGACCGGGCTTCTGCCGACCATGCACATCAATCCCTATTGCACGGCGGCGAAGAGACTCTCCAGGCACTATGAGAGGGATTGCATTCTCTTTGACAAATCCGTCCTTCCGGAGGCGCTTCTGAAGCAAGGCTGTCCGGTTTTCAAGCGCTGCCCCATGGATTTGCTGGAATGCGCTTTTCCGATTTACAGGGAGGGTGAGCTTTCGGGGGCGCTCTTCGCGGGGCCTTTCATGTGCCGGGAGCTGCCGGGCAGTTTTGTTCTGGCGTCCAGGAACCATTTTCCCAAAAGGGCGCATCTTGTCCCTCCCCTTCCGGAGCCGCCTGAGGATTTGGAGAGTTTTTTGGCCTTCGGCCGCGCCTTGGCCTGCCTGCTGAGCCAGATTTCCCAAAAGCGGGCGCTGTATCCAGGCAATGCAAAAGAGACCATAGAGGATTTCCTGAACCGAAACTACATGAAGGACATCACCCTGGAGCACATGGCGGAACTGCTTTCCATGACTTCGGCGCGAGCCTCCAGCCGGGTCAAAAAGGAGCTTGGCAAGGGGTTTTCCGAACTGCTGAATGAACAGCGCGTCAATGCCGCCCGCAGATTCCTGGAAAACACCAGCTTTTCCGCGGAGAACATCGCCCGGCTTTCCGGATTCAAGACCGCCCCCTATTTTCACCGCGTATTCCGGCAGAGGATGGGCATGACGCCCCAGGAATATCGACGGAGACACTCCCGCCAGGAGGAGTGCTGACACGCCCCTATCCTTGTCGTGGACTGAAAAAAATATAGTAAAAAGGCAAAAAAGTGTATTTATTTCACCGAAATTGCCAGTATATTATTTGGAGAGGCGATTGCCTCTGAAGACAAACAGGCGACAGCGGGTGCGCTGTCGATAGCCCTAACCCCAGAAAAAGAGCAGAGACAAAACCATGGTTGAGGAAAAGAACCCAAAAGAGAAAGCCCGGCAAAAGGACGCCTGTCTCCTTCGCCCTGCGCGAATGAAAATCTTTACTCTCATTGAGTTGCTCGTTGTCATCGCCATAATCGCCATACTCGCCGCGATGCTGCTGCCGGCGCTGAGCAAGGCGCGGGAGAAGGCGCGCGCGGTCAGCTGCATCAACAACCTCAAGCAGGCTGGTCTTCACGCCATCATGTATCTGGACACCTACGGGCCGAATCTGCCGGGGATATACTACTACGCCAACAAGAACAAGGAGTGGTGCTGCCCCATCTACAACGAGGGGACGCACAACAAAATCCGCGCCAACAATCCTGCGGCGGTGCAAATGCTGCACTGCCCGTCCCTGAAGCGAAAGGAGCTCACTGACGAGTACACGACCTACTACACCTACGGGATGCTGGTGAGCAAGGGAACCATCCCGACCGAGTGCTACACGTTGCAGAGCGGCGCCTGCGGCGGGGTGAACACCCGTGAAGTCCGTTCCCCCTCCCAGTACATTCTCTATGCCGACTCCCTGGTGGACTCCGATCTCGAGAACGCCGCCTGCCGTCTGGTGCTGGGAGAGAAGGACAGCGCCACCGTTGACACAATCCGCACGGGACATGTCCACACGCGGCACAACAACACGGGGAACATCTGTTTCCTGGACGGGTCGGCGCGGGCTGTCCATGGCGGCGACCTGAAGGGGTACGCCAACACCATGTATGCCAATTCGACCAACATGCCCGACCCGATATACTTCATGAACGGAAAATTCGTCCTGCAACAGGCAAATTGACTCATGCACAGCACTTGTCTTCACATCCTGCGGTTTCTGCTTTTTGCTGCAACCCCCGTTCTCCTGGCGTCCCACTCCTATCTTCCGCTGACCTCGGAGGAGATGATGGAACTGACGATTCCCATCGCGGGGCAGCCCCTGGTCACCCTGGACAGGGGGTGGCGGCTGACCCTCGGCGATGACCTGCGCTTCGCCTCGCCCGACTTCGACGACTCCGGCTGGACGCCCGTGCAGGTCAACAGCCCCCTGTCTGGGGCTTTGAGCCAGCCCAAGGTCTGGTATCGCGTTGACTTTGCCTTGACGGACCCCGTGCCCGCCGGCATCCTGGAACTGGACTTGGGCTGCATCTCCGCCGGGGACGAGGTGTATCTCAACGGTGCGCTGCGCGGCAGTTTCGGGTTCTCCAAGATCATCAACGGCTCCTCCGCCAGAAGGCGACGCTACCTGGTCAGCGTGGCGGATGCGCAGCTGAAAACGGGGAAGAACGTGCTGGCCATCCGCGTGAAGAACGGCTACCTGCGCGGAATGTACAGCGGCGTCCCGCAGATTCGCCTCCTGCCGGGCGATATCATCTTCGGCAAACTCACACACCGGTCAACGGGGCGGACGGCGGTCTTCCGCCAAATCACCGAAAGCGAGACCATCAACCGCTTTGACGCAGGGGAACGGCTGTTCCTGCGTCCGCAACTCGGTCTATTCGGGAATACGCAAACCCTGCCAGGTCGCCTGGACGTCTCTGTGGAACGCGCGGGCAGCCGCCTGGAGAGCCAGAGCCTGTCCGTGACCCTTCAGCGCGGGAGATGGCTCATCGTCCCGCCCTTTGAATTCCGCAATCCGGGCGTGGGCAGGTACCAGGTCGAGAGCGTCTTTGAGGTCCAGGGAAAAGTCCTGTGGAGCAACCGCACCGCGTTCACCGTGGAGAACATCCCCGATTACTCCGTGCCGGTCGATGCGGAACTTGCGAAGGCCGCGCCGGCCCCGCTTCCCGTGAAGATAGGCACTGCCTCCTTCGGCAGTTTCGGGCCGCGTGACCTGGGGGAGCAGGGACGGCTTTTCGACAACTACGACACACCCGAGGCGCGCGCCGGCCTGGCGTCCGTCCTGGGCGCCAACCCCAAATACCCCGGCCCCGTCTTCATCCACAGCAACGTGAAGTCTCCCGGCGCCGCCTGGCGATTCACCGATTTCATCGACGCCATTGGCGGCTACTACGATGGACTCATTGACGGCTGGCCAGCGGGGTGGGTCCGCCCCGAAAACTCCCCCACGCTCCGCCAAATCTCCACGCAGGAGACCACCTGGACGGGCAAGACCATCCGCTTCCACTATGCGGATGGCACCCACCTGGACGTGAGGCTCTCGCAACTCACCCCCGCCTTCGAGTTGTCCGGCACCTGCAGTGAACTCCGTCTGCTGGAAACCGGCTGGGGGCTCGGCGGCCCCGCCGCGATTTTCGGGGAGCGTTCCGGAAAATGGTGCAATCTTGGCAAGGCCATTGACACGCCGGAGGCCAATTACCTGGTCGTGTCGTTCCGGGACTCTCCTGGCTGGGAGGAGTTCGACATCCCGTACTTGGCCGTCTTCGAGAAAAAGCCGACCGCCGTCGCCTTGACGGACAACGGCGTGTCTGTCCGGTTTCCATCCGGCGGATGCGGGCGCATCATGCTCATGCCGCTCTACGGGGTCACCCTGCAGGCCCCGGACGGTCTCGACGAGAACGCCCTGCCGCTCTGCCGGTTCTGGTCTCGTGCCCTGCCGGCCATGCCCGTCGCCGTCTCGCGCACCGCCTCCATCGACTATGACGCACAACAACTGCTGGTACGGGACGAGTTTGTCCGCAACCCCGTCCAGGATGACTGGGGAACCCCGCACATCACCCTTGCCCCTGTTCCGCCATCCCTTGTCCTTGCCTCTGCGGACAGCCTGGAGCTGCGTTTCTCCCAGGCTGTGCTCGACACGGGCTACGCAACGCTCTGCGGGCCGTTTTGCGCCATGAAGGACACCGACAGCTACGTGTTCGCCCTCCAGGGGGCGACGCGGCTGGTGACGGAGGTGCGCCAGGCCGGCGCGCCAGCTGACAATGAGGCCACGCGGCAGGCCAGGCAGGAACTGGAGGCCATTGTCCGCCAGGAGGCCCTGCCGCTCCTCGCCTCCCACCCGTGGCGGCGGCTCACGGCGAACCCGACCGGCAAGGCCAACTCCTCCGGCACCTTGGAGCCGGACTTCACCAACCTGATGATGACTCTGGGATACCTTCCCGAGGATTTGCGCGCCCAAGTCCTTCGTGAGGTTATCACGGAGCAGCACAACTTCTTTGACAACAGCCTGGAGGCCGCCGTGCGCCAGCGGGGTTCCAAGGGCAAGAAAAAGCCGATGACGTTCGTCCCCGTGAACCAGGCCGTCTTCAACCCGCTTTCCGGCAAGGCGATGAACGCCCTCGCCAGGCACGCCAAGGACAACGGAATCGACTGCCCCTGCTACGAGGGGCTGCGGTTGCACCTGGCATGGAGCCTGGGCCATTACGCCCGGCAGTGGGAGTTCGCCGAGAACAGCCTGCCGGCATTGGAGGAGTCCTTCAACTTGGTGGTCAACGCCCTGGACTGGTCATATTCGCTGTGCTGGGACTCATACGGTGGCATCCGCATCGGCAATGGCCTGCAGGAGAGCACCATCTTCCATGCCGGTCTGGCGGGTTACGCCCGCCTTCTGCGCCGGCTGGGCAGAACGGAGCAGAGCGACCAGGCCGCCTGCCTGGCTCTCCTGCTTCTGCCCGGCATGCGCGCCTGCACCGCGCCAGCGACCTGCGACTACAACCGCCGTCGTCGCGGCTACCTGCCGGACCACTCCCTGGCCAGCGACATCGAGTTCCTGGAAATGGCTGCGCCTGACCGATACAGCGAGGTGAACGAGCGTGGCGGTTTCTTCCTCTGGGTCATCCATCCGAGGAATGTCTTCAGCCCGGGAATCATCATGACGCAGCTGCCCGAGGTCCTCCGGCTGTTCAAGGAATGCTGGGGCGGCTTGAGCGACCGCCATTTCTCCGGGATGGTCGCCGAGAAGATGGCCAACTACGACTCGCGTGCGCTTGTGGACATCTTCTGCCACGCCGTGCCCCATCCCCCCATTCCCGTGGGGGAACTGATGCTCCTGCGGCAGAAAAAGAACCTGAACTGCTGGCAGCGGCTGACTGACCGCCGCGCCTTCCTGGAGTACAACAGCGACATTTCCTGGCAAAGACTATGGTAGAGAAGAAGATTCCGACTCTAGAGACAGACGTCCTGGTCATCGGGGCAGGCCCCGGAGGGCTGGGGGCCGCCCTGATGAGCGCGCGCTCCGGCCAGCAGACGCTCGTCGCCGAAGCGTATGGCGTGCCGGGAGGCATGGCGGTCATCGCGGAAGTGCATCCGTTCATGGTCAGCTCCGTCAATGGACAGGACCTGGACGCCCCCGTCTATCCCGAATGGAAGGCCGCCATGCGACGTTACCTGACCCCGCAGGCCAATGCCATGATCGAGCGCGACGGCGGATACGCCCCGCGCTCCATCAACAAGGCCGCCGCCGCATTGGCAGCCGAAGACCTGCTGCTCTCGGCCGGCGTGCGCATGCTTTACCACCACCGTCTGGTGGACACTGAAATGGAGGGGCGCAACATCCGCGCCTGCATCCTGCACTCCAAAGGCGGCCTGCGCCGGGTCCGGGCGAAGATGTACATCGACTGCACGGGGGACGCAGACCTCGCCGCCTCCGCCGGCTGTCGCTTTGACGTAGGGGACGAACACGGTCGCTGCCAGCCTATGACCCTCTGCTTCAAACTTGCCAATGTCCAGGCAAAATACACCGATGAGGGCAAGGCCTTGCGGCTCCTTGACCCTGAATGGCGCAAAATGCTTGACGAGAAGTACCAGAACGCCGTGCGGAGTGGCCGGGTACACTGCGAAAGGGAGGATGTCCTGCTCTTTCCCTATTCTGTGGGTGGAAATGGTGTGCTGCACTTCAACACCACGCGGGTGCTTCGCCTCTCCGCGCTGGACGGTGATGAACTCGCCCAGGCCGAAATCGAGGGGCGCCGCCAGTTGCGCGAACTCCTGTTCTGGCTGCGGGAGGATGTGCCCGGCTTTGCCGAGGCGGAACTGCTCTCCATGGGCATCCAGATCGGCGTGCGCGAAAGCCGTCGTGTCAAGGGAATCTTCACCTTGACCAGGGAGGATTTCGAGCGCGCCGCCAAGTTCCCTGACGCCATTGCCAGAAGCAATTACCACATCGACATCCACTCCCCCGACGGCAGCGGAACCTACCGCCAAAGCCTTCCGCCGGACGAATACTACGAGATTCCCTACGGATGCATCGTGCCGGAGGACTGCGACAACCTCCTGATAGGCGGTCGCCCCGTCTCGTCCGACATGGCTGTCCACAGCAGCCTGCGCATCATGCCGACGGCCATCTCGCTGGGGCAGGCTGCGGGCTGCGCCGCATCGCTGGCCATCCAGGAGAAAAAGGCCCCGCGCAACCTCAACGGGACAGCGGTCCGTGCCTGCCTTTGCCGCATGGGGGCGATGCTGGGGAGCCTGCTGCTGTTCCTGGCCGCCCCGCTGCTGGGCGGGGAAAAAACCACTGCGGAGCCCTGGAGCATCCACAGCGGACGTGTGTTCATCGTGCGCCACGGACAGCGGGACAAGCCCCTGCCCCCCGCCTACGACCCGCTCCTGACGGCAGACGGCAGGCGGCAGGCGACCCTGGCGGGAAAGGAGCTGAAGCGGCGTGGTTTCAGGGGCGTCATCTGGGCCTCGCCCTACCGCCGTACCCTGGAGACCGCCACCCTGATTGCCCACGAACTGGGCGACCCGCCAATCCATCTGGCCCCGCTGAGCCAGGAGTACTGCCGCCATCCAGGCAAACCCAACGTTCTGCCGCGCAGCCTGGCGGAGATGAAGGCCGAATTCGGGCTGCTGCAAGGCACGGAGGAGATAGGGGACTGGCGGCTCTCCGGGCCGGAGGACCTGCTGGCGGTGAAGATGCGGGTGGCCAGGATGCTTGAAAAGATGCCCCCCAAGCCCGAAACGCAGGATTGGCTCTTTGTCACCCATGGCGCTGTCATCAAGGGCTTTCATCTTCTTTCCGTCGGCTATATGGGCGGAAAACTCCCTGATATGCCCATGAACTGGAATGCCTGCCTCTCGGAATACCGCTTTTTCCCGGGCTTCATGCCCCTTCTTGTCTCCCTGTTCGACGTGGGCTTCCTGCCGGATGAACTCACCACCTCCAATGAACGAAGCAAACAGGAGGTTCTCCAGGACAAGGGCAAGGGCGAGCCGCTATCCAATCCCATGAGGTAATCGCAGGACTGCCCCCCAGCCGAACAGCCAAAAAGGGTAGTGCCTCACCGACTGATACTGACCGCGTCTGGCCTGTATCAGACGATGGGGCATTCCCAAAAAGGGGCCTGCTACTTGCGGAAAGGAGTTTTCCGGTTATATTATCTATATTTTAATTCTAGTCTATAGGCGATTAACTATAGAGTCTATAACCTAATCTTTTCAAAGATGAACTCATCCCAACAGTTTTTGGAATCGGTGATGGCGGTCCGGCGACAACCGATACCGGCGGAGGTCATGGCACGGGCACGGCGTTCCTTGCAGGATTATCTGGCGGTGACTTGCGCTGGAGCGACCTTCCAGAAGGAGAAACTGGCGCGTTACTGGGCATTCGCGGAGCCGGAGTCGGGGCGGTTCAAGGCGATTGGATGCCAGAAAAACCTCGCCCTGAAAGAGTCGGTCTTCCTGAACGGGCTCAATGGCCACGCCCTGGACTTTGACGACGGCACAAACGCCGGCATCATCCACCTGGGTTCACCCATTTTCTCGCTTCTGCTGCCGCTGGCGCAACGTCATGGCAAACGGGTGGATGAGGTGCTGGCGGCGGCCATCATCGGATACGAGGCCTCCTTCACGATGGCGGTCTCCATCCAGCCAGGCCACAAAGCCTTGGGCTACCATGCCACAGGTACCTGCGGAACACTCGGGGCGACCCTGGCGGCCTCTCTGATGCTGGGCTTTTCCGACGAGGAACGGTTCCAGGCATTTGCGGCAGCCGCTGTCGCGGCTTCTGGAATGCTGAAAGTCCTGGATGACGGAAGCGAACTCAAGCCCTACAATGTCGCCAAGGCCGCTCTGCTGTCCCTGACTTCGCTCCAACTGGCCAAGGCTGGATTCCAGGGGGCTCCCGACCCGCTTGGCGGGGGACGTGGCTATTTCAAGATGATGACAGGCCAGGAACAGGTGGAGTTCAAGCCAGTTCTGCTGAACGGCACTTATGCCATCCAAAAAAGCTACACCAAGCCATACGCATCCTGCCGATACACTCATCCCGCCGTTGAGGCAGCCATTCATCTGCGCAATCGCCATGGTCTGAAGGCGACGGATGTGACGGGCATTGACGTTCGCACCTACAGTCTTGCGGTTTCTGGACACGACCACACGGAGATACCAGGCAGCTACAGCGCCAAGATGAGCATCCCATATGCCACGGCTGTCGGCCTGGTGTTCGGCAAGGCTGGATTGCAGGAATTCAGCGAGCAGATGGTGGCCAATCCCGACATTCTGGCCCTCACCCGCAAGGTCCAGGTTCAGGCCGACGATGAGTTAAGCCGCGCATTCCCGAAACTCCAGTCCGCCATCGTGGATATCCATACGGCAGACCAGACTTTCACGGAGCGCGTGGACTTTCCAAAGGGCGAACCCGAGAATCCCCTGACTGACCAGGAATTCCGCTCCCGCTACGACGCCCTCATGGAATACGGCGGCATCGCGCCCGCCACCGCCGCCACCGTCTTCCAATTGGCGGAACAGCCTGACACCCTTGTGGACGAACTGCTGGCTGGCCTGTGATTGTCGCAAGCACCTCACACACTTCTGGAAAAGGAAAAATGGCTAACGTGAAACTGGTACTGGGCACCATGACCTTCGGCGAGTCCGTGTTCGCTCCGCAAGTGGGGGAACTGGTGAACGCATTCCTGGACTCGGGGTACGACGAACTGGACACGGCCTACGTCTATAACGAGGGCAATTGTGAGCGTCTCCTCGGAGAAGCCCTTCAAAACATCGGAAAGCCCTTCAAAATCGCCACAAAGGTCAACCCCAGAATCAGCGGACGGCTCGACGGGCAGGCTGTCCGCAAGCAGGTGAACGAGTCCCTGGAGAGGCTTCGCCTGCCAAGCGTGGATATCGTCTATCTCCATTTCCCCGACCCCGCCACCCCCGTCGAGGACCCTCTGGCCGCCTGCAATGAACTCCACTCCCAAGGAAAGTTCAAGGAACTGGGACTGTCCAATTTCCCTGCCTGGATGGTGGCGGACGCCTGGCGCCAGTGCGAAAAAAACCACTGGGTCAAACCGTCCATCTACGAGGGCATCTACAATCCGCTGACCCGCAAGGCCGAAATCGAACTCAATGCCTGCCTGAACAACTTCGGAATGCGTTTCTATGCCTACAATCCCCTGGCTGGCGGACTGCTTTCGGGGCGTTACACCAGTTTTGAGGAACAGCCTGGGGATGGACGCTTCACCCATCGCCCAAACTACCAGGCGCGCTACTGGAAAAAGAGTTTCTTCGAGGCAATGGAGGTCATTCGAGCCGCCGCTGCCGAACACGGTCTCACGCTCATTGAGGCGACATACCGCTGGCTGGTGTATCATTCGATGCTTCAAGGCGACCGTGGCGACGCCGTCATCCTCGGGGTCTCCAAGCCAGCGCATCTGGCGCAGAATCTGGCCGCTGTCCAGGCAGGGCCATTGCCGGAGGCCCTGGTCGAGGCATTCGCACGCGCCTGGGCCATCACCAAAGCAGACAGTCCCGAGTACTTCACCCTTTACAAGAGGAACAAGAATGCTTGATCAAAAACGTGTCTTTGAGGTTTTGAACTCGAACGAGGTGGATTTCTATGCCGGTGTGCCGGACTCCTACCTCAACGGATTCTGCAACTACGCCCTGGCCAATTTGCCAGGTCAGACGGTCATTGCCGCCAACGAGGGCAACGCCGTGGCCATTGCCTCCGGCCACTATCTGGCGACGCAGAGGATTCCGCTGGTCTATATGCAGAACAGCGGTCTCGGCAACACAGTGAACCCGCTGGCCAGCCTGGTTGACAAGGCCGTGTATGCCGTGCCGATGATTCTCCTCATCGGCTGGCGCGGGCAGGGCAACAGCGAGCCCACTCATCCCCAGCACTGGCGCCAGGGTGAAATCACGCCCGGCATCCTGGACTTGCTGGGCATCCCCTACACCGTGCTCACGGACAATGACGATTCATTCGCCGAGACCATCCGCAAGGCAGTGGAGCATTGCCGCCGCGAGCGCGTCCCCTATGGGCTGATCGCCCCCAAGGGCGTGATGGCCGACCCCGACAAGCCCAACAATGTGGACGCCACCTACCCCATGAGCCGCGAAGAGGCCATCGAGGCCGTTCTGGAAAATCTGCCCTCCGACACCATCTACACCGCCACCACGGGGCGCGCCACCCGCGAACTGTTCTTCCTGCGCGAGCGGAAAG
>JAFRLP010000341.1 GCA_017431185.1 Victivallales bacterium
CTGCCGTCCCACTGTGGCGACGGTTGGCGTTCCCCCCCAGAGCGCCGCATTGTTGCTGACCAGAGCCACGGCCTCTGTGTTGGCGGCCGCCGCTAACTGGGCGTCCGCCAGGCCGAATTTGGTTTCGCTGGTGTCTTGGAGGTCGGCCAGATAGGTGGTGGTTTTGGTGGCCAACTTGTACCGATAGAGCCGCAATGGCCCCGCTGGCTTTCCCGCCAGGCCTACTGTGGAGGCCAGCCAGATGGCGGTGCCGTCGGAATTGAGGCAGGCGCGTCCGTTGCCTTGAGGGATGGTGGTGTTTTGCGCAGTGAGGGTGTTGTTGGCCAGGCTGAAAAGCTGATAGGATTTTGTCTGGGTGTTATGGACAATGGCGAGTTTTCCGGTTCCCGCCACCGACAGTCCTGAAATGTTTCCGTCTTGCTGAAAATCCCCCTTGAGCGAACCGATTTTCAGATAAGCAGACCTGAATATGCTGTCATTGCTGCCTCCTTTATATTCGCGTGTCAGTCTGGCAAAGGTGTCTCCGCACACGGTGAGTTCAAAATGCCGAATCCCAGCCGCATCCCTGGATGGATAAGGAGGTATGATGCAGAGAAAGTCATAGAGAAGGGTGTCAAAACCGCTGTAAAGTTCGCTGCCTTTGGGGATGCTGTCGGTGACTTTGGCCTGATAGACGGCGCTGAAGGCTTTCGCCTCCTCCTGAGTGGCGGCCTCCTTGTAGTCGGGGGCGATGAAGGTGACCTGCCCGTCGTCAGCGACGACTGGCGCATGACGGGCATTCTCGCCATGCCAGCCGCTGCCGAGGGAAAGGCATTCGCCAGTTTCACTGACTCCCACGAGCACTGGGGCGGAGAGCAGTGTCAGGCAACCCAAGAACAACAATGGAAAGATGCGCCGCATCATATTTGAAAACCTCCAGGTATGCGTGATATAGCACGTATAAGATAGCGTTGGATGGTCGTTTTGCAAGCGTGCAAAGGCGGTTTTCACCCCGTATGTATCTTTTTGGGACTTGTCCGCTTGACTTCATCGTTCCGTGTGATATCTTTGGTTTTGTTTCGGATGCAGTCCTCTTGTCTGCGTTTGGAGCAATTGAATCAAGACGGCATGGGCTTTTTCCGTTGTCAAGTTGCCACTCACCGACTGGGTGAATTGAGGTTGTGATATAATTCGTTAACAAACAATATCTTACATTGGCCCTTGGAGTTTGGCTGATTTGATTGGGTTTCGTTCTATGAACAGTAAGACAAAAAAAATTGAGGCATCTCGCATCGTCCTCGTCGGCACATATAAGGGCGGGCAGTTGGAGAAATGGCACGGGTGGTACAACTATCCCGTGGATGCAGGGAGCTGGGAATGGAAAACAGGAAACGGTTTGGACGAAAAAGACGTAAAGGGGAATGGTCTTGTGCAGGGACGAGAGGCACCTGCGTCGATGGAGGCGGGTCAACTGGACGAAGTGAACACTAAAGGCGGCAAGGAACCGCGTGGGGCGGAGAGTGCAGAGGGGGATTCCATGCGTTTCATGCGGCTAGAGGAATCTTTTTCCCGCGTCACCGAACTTTGGCTCTTCAAGGGAACGAGGGACGTGCAGCGGTACAGGGCGGAATTCGTCGGCATCAAGACACGCGGGGAACTGATCAGCGACTATGGGTATCCGATGGATGGTTTAGCCGGCAAGAGCGAAAAGCAGGTGGAGGGGGCTTCTGCGCGGCTGCCCAAAAAACATGCATCGCACTACGCGCTCTTCAAGACCGAGTTCCTGTATTGCAATGGATTCGAGTCACTGGAGGATGTTGATGTGGTGATTGTCCGTGTAGCCGACTTTGCGAAGCGCTCTCCAATGCTCGCGAAGCAGTTAAAGGCATATCTCGAATCGCCCGACCACCGCGAGGCCGACCTCGCCAAACTCCTCCCGTCCATTGTCAAAAAGGTGCCGCCTGAACGGTTGCGTGTGTGCGAAAATGCGGTGCAACTGGATTTTCTCGACATCTTGTATCCGTGCGAACCATTTTCAAAAAAGCGTGAACCTCAATTGTGCGCAAAGAGGGTAATCGACCTCTTTGCGGGCTGTGGAGGATTGAGTCTTGGATTTGAAATGGCTGGTTTTAAGCCTGTCCTGGCGATTGAAAAAGACGCCTGGGCCTCTGAAACATATTCCAGGAATCGAGAGAATGGACAGGTTGTCACTTGTGACATTACGACGATAACCGACCCATCGAAATCCTTTCCCGAAATCGAGGATGTCTTTGGTATAATCGGCGGACCTCCGTGCCAGGGGTTTTCTGTTTCGGGCGGCAGAGACCCCAAGGATCCCCGGAATAGTCTGTTCATGGATTATATGCGATTTGTTAAATCGTTCCGCCCCGCTTTCTTTGTGATGGAAAATGTGCCGGGCATCTTGTCTTCCGTCACAAGAAGAGGCGAGTCTGTAAAAAAGGTAATCATAGCGGTTGCTCAGCAAATTGGCTACAATGTCCACCAAATCCTTCTTGATGCGGCTGATTTTGGCGTACCCCAATCGCGGCAGAGAGTGTTCTTTATTGGGATACGGAACGATTATCCGTTTGACCCTAAACTATTGGTCCCCAAAACGTTGACTTCATCAAAACCGGTGACATTATGGGAGGCTATTTCCGATCTGCCGCGAATTGAGGCATGCGAGGGAGCCGAAAACATGTCTTATACAGAAACACCGACAAATCCTTATCAAGTGTGGTGTCGCACTAATTCTTATGATGTGAGAAATCATGTGGCGATGAGGCATACTAAACGCCTTGTGGCAAGGTTTCATGTGATACAGTACGGGCAGTCTGCTGCCGACGTTCCGCCTGAGCATATGCAGCGGAAGAGGGGCGATGCCAGCACCATAAGCGGAAAAATCTATTCGCAAAACAACATGAAGCCGTTCCCGGACAAGCCATCGCCAACAGTCCCCGCAAGTTTTCAAAGCAACTTTGTCCATCCCTACATAGACAGGAACTTCACGGCGAGAGAGGGCGCGCGGCTTCAATCTTTTCCAGATTCCTATGTGTTCTACGGACGGCGGACTACCATGTCTTGGGAAAAGAATCTTTCACAATATCAGCAAATAGGAAATGCTGTGCCCCCGTTGCTTGCTAAAGCGGTTGCAACCATGATTGACAGTTATTTTTCTCACATTTCCGACATCAAGGACCATTCAAAAGAACAGGAGTGAAAACATGAAAGAGTCCGACATAGCCTTCTTGTGTTCCGAAGTCAAGAGACACCCGTATTTGGTACATGCAAGCAATATCCTGGCTCGCATCAAAAAAAAAGACAAGTTGGACATTCTGGAGCAGATTGTCCCTTCGTATTTGGTTTACTACAAGGCCAACCAAGAGATTGGTTTCGATTCTCCAGTTGTGACGAGGAGAGTCGAGGCATTAAACGCTTATTATGGTGTTTTGCGCAATCTAGGGTTGGAGGGGAGCAAAGTCTATTCCGCGCAAACAAAATTTCGTCCGTCTGTTTTGGAGGAATTCATGGCACTTGTGTTCCGCGATTTCCTAGAGTTGAAACAACAGGAAATTCCTGCCTCAAAGTTGAGCATCGGTTCAGTGAAGGCATATTCAAATCTGTATTTCTTCGGAAAGGATTTTACCTCGTTTGCTCGAAGTCCGGAACTTGGCATCAATGTGAAGGATCAAGACTTTGCCATATACCGAAAGGTGGCCTTGACACTTGATGAAAACAAACCGGTATCGGCCAATCTTCCAGTCGTTGCGGTAGAGTGCAAGACTTTCATTGACAAGACAATGCTCGAAGGCTCGGTTGCAACAGCTGAGAAACTGAAAGCGGGAAATCCATACACCTTTTTTGGAATCGTGGCTGAAACATACGATGTGAGCATGGAAGTGAATCCCGCTTATTCACGCATTGACCAAATATACATTTTGAGAAAAACTTCGCGCAGGGGGGCACAACGCGAAATCGATTCGTCAGTTGTTTTGAATTTGATTGCGGATGTCAAGAGGCATCTGGAAATTCCTTGGAGCAACATTGAAAAAAAACTGGAATCGTCGGGGATGCTTATATGAGTTTACTGCCGCGCAGACGAAATCGTAAACAACTTTTACGATATTCTGCAATTCTTTTCTTTCGCACGTGACAAAGCGGTGGAAGCACCATGTTGTTATCCACAAAACACATATAATACACAAAAAGAGCGATTGCAATTCTGCAAGAGGGCAATAGGAGACGAGGGGAGTGGGAAAAACACAGGACTGCCTTCCAGAGAGGCAATTGCAGAACTCTCATCCCAGACGCCATCACGGTGCGGCGCGATGGTCTCATCGCCCAGACTCGGCGTGGTGACCACGCCGAGTTTTTTTGCTCTTCGCCCTCGCCTGAGGCGTCTTGGCGGCAGTTCCGCAATTACCACCTGAATCAGATGCTCTGCATGATTTTGGAGGAGGCGATGGCTACCTCATGGGCGACATCCTCGCCGTTGGAGGTGAGGAACTCCTCAATCTGCGCCTTGTACAGTTCGCGGACTTTGTAGCGTCTGATTTTCAGGGTGGCGGTGAGCGTGCCGTCGTCGATTTTGAAATCGGGGAGCACCAGCACGTCCTTGGGGCGTTCCAGCATGGTCAGGCTGGCGGTGGCCTTTTGGATTTCCTGCTTGACCTTGGCGTGGATTTCCTGCGCAGAGAGCCCCGCCACCTTGTCACGGTGGACATTCACGCAGGCATAGATGTTCTTGCACCTCTCGCCGATGACCATGACCTCGCTGACCGTCGGGGCGTTGCCGCGGATGGCGTCCTCCACGAATTCGGGATGGAATTTCTCGCCGCCGACCAGCACAATCATATTGCCTTTGCGGCCATCGATGTGGATGAATCCGTCGGAGTCCTGGTAGGCGACGTCGCCCGTGTTGAGCCAGCCGTCCTCAAAGGTTTTTGCGCTGGCGTCCTTGTGGTTCCAGTAGCCCTTCATCACGCAGTTTCCCTTGACGAGCAGCTGCCCGTGGACATCCTTTCCCATGTGTCCTTCGTCATCCTTGAAGGTGTAGTCGCCGCCGAATTCGGGGGTTAGCCACGGGAGGACCTTTCCGCAGGAATTGAGTTTATGGTCAGTGACCAGGTTGGAGCACACCACGGGGCTGGTCTCGGTGAGACCGTAGCCCACCAGCACCATGACGCCGAGATATTTGAAGAAGATTTGACCCTCCAGGTCCATTGGGGCTCCGCCGACCACAATGCTCTTGAGCTGCCCTCCAAAGGCGGCGCGGAATTTGCGGAACACCAGCGGGTCGTAGAAGAGATGGTGCGTCACCATGCGCAGGACCCCACCGTCGAGGACGGGGCGGGCCGTGAAGATGCGGCTGGCGTTGTAGATGGCCTTGTCCACCAGTTTTCTCTTGCGTTCAGGAAGTTTGGAGATGACCTTCTCGATGCTCTGCTTCATGATTTCCACCACGCGGGGGACTGCGATCATGATGGTCGGGCGGTAGTTCGCCAGGTTGTTCTTGAAGTCCCTCAGGTCACGGGGAATCAGGCAGGTGTGTGTCCCCATGGGCATGCAGAGGATTTCGCAGACCAGGGCGTAGCTGTGCCAGTAAGGCAGCACCGAGACGATGCGCATGACCCCTGGCTGCTGGAGTTTGTTCAGGCACCAGAAGGCGTTCACATAGAGGTTGCGGTTGGTCAGCATGACCCCCTTGGGCATGCCGGTGGAGCCGCTGGTGTAGATGATGGTGGCCACATCGTCCAAAGCGACATTGCCGGCAGGGGGAGTGCGCGGGGAGTCGATGGGTGTGCCCGTCGGCAACTCGTCCAAATCCAGGATTTGCCGTTCTGGGGCGACTTTTCGGACTTTCGGCAGGAGGGATTTCTCGACGAGGATGAGTGCCGGGTCGCAGTCGGAGAGGACAAAGGCCAGCTCCTGCTCACCCATGGTCTCGCAGACGGGCACGGCAATTGCACCCATGTACCAGCAGGCGTAGAAGAAATAGAAGTGGCGCGGGCATTTGGCGGCAATCATCACCACGCGGTCTCCCGCCTTCACGCCCTTGGTCTGGAAAAGCGTGGCATACGCAGCCGTATCGGCAAGCATCTGGCCGTATGTGACGGTCTGGAGTGTCCCGTCCACCATCGTTCCGATGATGTCCTGGCTGGGACGTGCCTGGCACCATTTCTCCACATAACGTCCAAGGTTGTATTCCGGAATACTTGGATCTTGGGCCATCATTCTCTCCTGCTATGCGGTTGGCGTCGAAAAAAAGGGGCATCAAGCCGTGTGACCACAGACTGATGCCCTCATTTTAATCACTGGTGGAAAGACATTGAGACAAGACAACCAATTTGCGGACTGCGGAGCGCAGTCTGCAAATTGGCAAGCGCGAGGAGTGTCTTTGGACACTTAACCCTTCTTGGCGACCAGAAGGGCGAGACGGGACTTTTTGCGGTCAGCCTTGTTGATGTGGATGACCCCGACCTTCGCGGCCTTGTCCAGTTCGGAGAAGCATTTGGAAAGGGCAATGTCCACGGCGGCCTTGCCGTCAATGGCCTTGCCGGCCTCTTTGGCCTGCTTGGCTTCCACGGGGAAGAACTTCTCGACAAAGGCGTTCACTTCCTGGGCGTCATCCTTTTTGTCAAGAATATAGTTCAGGTTGACTTCACTGGTCTTCACGCGGCTCTTGCGCATCCGATTGCGCAATTGGCGCTTGACGTTCTGCCTCAATCTCTTGAATGCGGACTGAATGTTCGGCATGTTCCGATTTTTCCTTTGCTTCTGCTGTCTATGAATGCACTATGTGCTGAAATCCAAAAGGGTATGCAAGGTTATAATATGATGCCTTTTTGCCGTTTTTCAACCCGACTGGCGGCAAAAAGCCCCGAAAGTGCCAAAAAAAGGGCCTTTTTATTTTTTTGAACGCACCAGGGCGGCCAGCGAGGCGACGGACTTGAGCACCTCGGGGGTTATGTCGCTCTGCTCGAATTTGACGTCGCAGACCTCTTCGAGCGCGACAATGAGTTCCAGGAGGAGGAAGGAGTCCACCCCGTATTCGCTCAACGGTGCCTCCGTGACGATATCCTTGGCGTCAATGTCCAAAAACAGGCGCTCTACAATCAGTTCTTTCAGTTGGTCTTCAA
>JAFRLP010000342.1 GCA_017431185.1 Victivallales bacterium
GATGATTCGGTCAGCGGCTCATCACAGATTTCTGGAAGCACGGCCCCCGTTTCCGTATTGATGACGGCGCGCCAAAGTTTGTTCAGGAAACGGTTGACCCCCTCCACGCCTTCCGTGTTCCAGGGCTTCACCTCCGAGAGCGGTCCCATGAACATCTCATAGAGACGGAAGGAGTCCGCGCCGTAACGGCGGATGATGTCATCGGGATTGACCACATTGCGGAGCGACTTGGACATTTTGGCGGGCAGACTGGTGAGTTCCTCACCTGTCTCCTTGTGGAAGAACTTGCCGTCCCTGGCTTCAACCAAATCGTTGGGGATGAGCACCCCGCGGGAGTCCTTGTAGGAGATGCCAAGAATCATGCCCTGGTGGATGAGACGTTTCCACGGCTCCGGGGTGGAGACCAGGCCCAGGTCAAAGAGCACCTTGTGCCAGAACCGCGAATAGAGCAGATGGAGGACGGCGTGCTCGGCTCCGCCCACGTACAGGTCAACTGGCATCCAGTACTTTTCCTTTTCGGGGTCCCAGCCGCACTGGTCATTATGCGGGTCGATGTAGCGCAGATAATACCAGCAGGAACCCGCCCACTGGGGCATGGTGTTGGTTTCGCGCAAGCCCTCTTCGCCTGTCACGGGGTCTTTCCATTTCAGCCATTCCTTGGCACGTGCCAGCGGCGGCTCGCCCTCGGCTGTAGGTTTGTAGTCCTCCATTTCAGGCAGGGTGACGGGCAGCTGGTCTTCGGGAACCAGGCGAACGGAACCATCCTTCATGTGCACCAGCGGGAAGGGCTCGCCCCAATAGCGCTGACGGCTGAACAGCCAGTCACGGAGCTTGTAGTTGACCCTCTCGCGACCGAGGCCGCGGGACTCCAGCCATTGAGTCATCGCCTTCTTGGATTCGGTGACGCGCATGCCATCCAGTTTGATTTCGTCATTGGCTGATTGGAAGAGCACGCCATCCCCAGTCCAGCAGACTTTGCCGGCAAGCACCTCTTCGCGGTTGACGCCGGCGGCGTCACACTCCTCTTGAGTAGGTGCGAGGATGCAGATGATGGGAAGACCGAATTTCGTGGCAAACGCGAAGTCGCGCGTGTCATGCGCGGGAACCGCCATGATGGCTCCTGTCCCGTAGGAGATGAGCACATAGTCAGAAATCCAGATGGGAATCTGACGGCCATCGACGGGGTTGATGGCGTAGGCCCCCGTGAACACACCTGTCTTCTCCTTGTTCTCATCCATGCGCGCCATGTCGGACTTGGTGCGGGTCTCCTGGATGTAGGCGTCGACGGCGGCCTTCTGCTCTGGCGTGGTAATCCGCTGAACCAGTTCATGCTCCGGGGCCAACACCATGTAGGTCGCTCCGAACAGCGTGTCAGGACGCGTGGTATAGACGGTTATCTCCTGGCCGCTTCCTGCGACTTTGAAGATGACCTCGGCGCCTGTGGAACGGCCAATCCAGTTGCGCTGCATCTCCTTGGTGCCCTCTGGCCAGTCCAGGTCATCAATGCCCTTGAGCAGTTCCTCGGCGTACTTGGTGATTTTCAGGACCCACTGCCGAATGGGTTTGCGGATGACAGGGTAGTTGCCGACCTCGCTGCGTCCGTTGATCACCTCTTCATTGGCCAGAACCGTGCCCAGTTCGGGGCACCAGTTCACGGGCTGCTCTGACTCGTAGGCCAGACCCTGCTCGAACAGTTTGCTGAAAATCCACTGGGTCCACTTGTAGTATTTGGGGTCGGTGGTGTTGATTTCACGATCCCAGTCGAAACTGAAGCCGAAGGATTTCAGCTGACGCTTGAAGGTGGCGACGTTTTTGGCGGTGGTGACCGCAGGGTGTGTGCCAGTCTTGATGGCGTATTGTTCGGCGGGCAGGCCAAAGGCGTCCCAGCCCATGGTATGCAGAACGTTGAACCCGTTCATCCGCTTGAAACGGCACCAGATGTCCGTGGCGGTATAGCCTTCAGGATGGCCGACATGAAGACCCGCACCTGATGGATACGGGAACATGTCCAGCACAAACAGTTTCTTTCTGCTGTAATCGCAGTCAACTGCCTGGAAGGTCTTGTGCTCATCCCAATATTGCTGCCACTTGTGTTCGATTTCAGATGGGGTGTAGGTGTGTTGTGGAGTGTCAGACATCGTTCGTGATTGTGTATTTCGGAGTGATTTGGCCTAAAGGCGTGACAGGTAATCCTGCTCCAGAGTGTCGGCCATGTGCCGCCATGCGAAGCGGGTCTTGACCAAAGTGCGTCCCGCTTCGCCCAGACGGTGGCGCAGGTCGCTGTCCTGAAGCAGGGTGATGAGATGATGGGCGACCGTCGCCGTGTCTTTGGGAGGAGCCAGCAGGCCAGTCTGCCCGTCAAGCACGACTTCGGGAGTGCCATCCAATGGGTAGGCGACGACAGGAACGCCACAGGCGAGCGCCTGCACGCAGGCGCGCGGGAGTCCTTCGCGGAGGGAGAGATGCGCCAGTATGTCCATCAAGGCGGTATAACGGCAGACCTGGTTGGGGGGAATCAGGCCAGCGAACACGAAATTGCGTTCCACGCCAAGGGCGCGTGCGCGGGCTTCCAGTTCATCGCGGAGAATGCCGTCCCCCACAAGCAGGAAACGCACATTGGGGCAGGCCCGCGCGATTTCGGGAGCCGCCTCAATCAGGACATCGTGCCCTTTGAAGGGAAAAAGTCGGGCAATGACTCCGATGACGGGGGAATCGTCAGGTATGCCGAGAGTGGCGCGCAGTTCAGGTTCTGGCCTGGCGTTCAGGAAGGACTCCAGATCCATTCCGCTATAGACAACCTGGTACTTTTCGCGTGGCGCGATGCCCGCTTCGACACATTGGTCAATCATTGCCTGCGCCACGGCGTAGATTCTGTCGCATTTTCTGGCCGCCACGCTTTCGGCCCAGATGTAGAAGCGGTTGACCAACGCGTTCTGGTATTGGAAGAAGGGGTTGCCGTGGACGGTGTGCACCACCAGCGGCACGCCCTCTTTTCGGGCAGCCAGGCGCCCCACTATTCCAGCTTTGGATGCGTGGGTGTGAACCACGTCATAGCGATTCTCCCGAAAGATGCGCCGCAACGCCCGATACGCCTGCCAATCCTTCCATGGATTGAGTTCACGGCACAGCGTCGGGACTTCGAGGATAGTCAGTCCAGCAGGACATCCCTGCTTGAGCAGTTCCCCCTCCGGTCCTGGGGACGGGCCAGTGACCAGAGTGACGCGGTGACCATGCTCCAACAGACCTTGGCAGGTGAACAGTGTGTTCTCCTGGGCTCCGCCGACAATCATCCGAGTGATGACATGGCAGATGTTGAGGTTCCTCGACATAATGCGGCCAACGAACTGAACTTAAATCTCGAAGATGCCGTTTTCGTCCTTGCCCAGAGTGCCTTCTGGTGTCTCGACATGGATGGTGATGCCCTCTTCCGTGATTTCGAAGTCTTGCAGGAAGACCAGTGCATTTTCGCGGGAATCGGAGGTGTATTTGTAGCAGCGGATGAAGCCGCCTTCGGGGTTTTCCTGTTCCTCGACGCCCTGGGACTCGATATGGAGCAGCCGCAGTTTCTCCTCGTCTGGCAGTTCCAAGGCCACGTCCGGCTCCGTGCTGACTTTGAAATAGACCGCGTTGGGGAGTTCCGGCAGGACAGACGTGGCTTCGCGCCAGGCTGCATAATGGAAATTGGTGCCGCCGACAAAGCAGACGGCCCCCTCCTGGTGCGGATAGACGCCGACCTCCAAATCCTTGCTGTTGTGAAGCTGCCCCGAACCATCGGCGCGGATGTAGGAGAGGCGGGTGAGGGCGGCGGTGGCCTCCTTCTGGCTCGGGAACATATAGGCGACGTATTTGAAATGCTCGGGATCGGCATCCGCCTGCGCCCAGAATGCCTGTTGGAGTTCTCCCTCTCCCTGGAAGAACTTGGTGAACACCTCCTTTTCGCGCTTCTTCTTGATCTTGAAGATGAAGAACGCGCAGACCATGCCCAGCAGGACTAGGGCGCAGAGCACGCCGCCTGCAACGTAAAGCATCTTGTTGCTGCCGAGGGCTTCATCGGGCGGAGGCTCCATTGCCTCTGGCTGATTGGCCGCCTCCGCCTTCGCCGCCTTGGCGCGTTCGCGGGCCGCCTTGCGCTCGGCGGCTGCCGCAGCCGCCTCCTCTTCCGCCTTTTTCTTGGCGGCCAGCGCCTCTTGCCGTCTGGCCTCCTCGGCGGCGGCCTCCTCGGCGGCCAGGCGCTGCTGCTCCAGGACCTTTTCCGGATTCAGGCGCGTGTGGGCGGGAGCCAGGCGCGCCTGCAGCTCCATGCTGTCGTATTGCGCGTCCACCGCCGCGACTTGGCGGGCCTTCTCGCGCAATTTCTGCTCCTCCAACTCCATCTCATATACGGCGCGCGCCTTGACAGCCATTTCCTCAAGCAAAGCCAATGGCGTGAGCCAGGCCTCGCCGCTGAAGGTGAAACCACGCTCCTCATTGGTGACGCTGCTCTTGTTCAGGGCCTCCTTCTGGTATTCTTCAGCGTGGTCACGGAGGAATTTCTCATGTCCCTTGGTGTTTTTCTCGGCGAGTTCCTCCATGAACTCTTTGCGCAGAATGGCGGTCCCATCGGGGTCGAGTTTTTGGATTTCGGTCTCATTGTCCTTGATGCCGTCCATGTCGCGCAGACGGAAGCGGTATTTGCCGACCCGCACGAGACCGCCCTGGGTCCCCTGGTAGATGCCGGAGACCGTCTGCGCAGTGCGTGGATTGAACATAAAGCTGACCTTGATGCGTTCGCCTACCTTGTAGAGCGGGTATTTGTTTGCCGCCTGTTCGGTCAATTGCTCTTTCGTGTAGATGGGGAATTGGCGCGTCGCCTCCTGTTCCAGGGCGTCCTTCGCATTTTTCTGGCATTCCTCGAAAGAAACGGGCACAGTGTCCGCCTTGTGGTTCAGTCCCTGCTTCTGGACAAAGGCGTCCACCACATTCCGGGCAGCCTGCTGGTCGGTAGCCTTCAAGCCATTTTTACGGAAATAAAGCAGGCACTCCTCCTGGGCTGCCTGGCGGCGGGCGGCGGAAAGAGGGCCTTCTGGTACGGGAGCATCGTTTACTTGAGCCGTGACAACGGCGCTCAGGCCAATGGCCAGGGCAAGGATGGTCGTGCGCAATGTCATGTGTGTTCTCTCTGATTCGGTCTTGGTGTGTTGAAAAGGAAACAATGACTGGACGTCGCTAGCGCATGCAGATGCGCCGGATGCAGTCATCAAAATGCTCTTGTCCATGTAATATATTAATCTCAACTCTCAAAAATACAAATGGGATAGCCCCGAACTTTATATTTGGGATGCGCACAGCGTCTTTTTCCGTGGTCAGCAGAATCTCTGCGCCCGCCTCGGCGGCGTGTGCATGGAAATCCCGAATCTCGCTCTCCTTGTAGCGGTGATGGTCAACGAAGCGTTTGCGGTAAACGATGGTCGCCCCCAGCTGCTCCAGGTAGCGCTCGAAACTCTCTGGCACGGCGATTCCGCAGATGGCCGCCACTTTTTTGCCCCGAAGGGTTTCCAGCGGGCGTTGCGTGCCGTCCAGAAGGTCTTGCAGATGACGTGGCTCGTGGTTGCACTCGATGACTGGCGCCTTGGGATTGTGGCGGTGAAGGAACGAGCGGAGCCGTTCCAGGTTGCGCTTTCCTGAGGATTTGGTGAGGAAAATGTAGTCCGCCCGTGTGATGTCCTCGATGGGTTCGCGCAACAGGCCGACGGGAAGCATTTCATGGTTGTGGAAGGGATTGGTCGTGTCAACCAGCACGATGTTGATGCGTGGACGAAGGCGAAGATACTGGAAACCGTCATCCAGAAGCAGGGTGTCCACGCCATACCGGGAGATGGCGAACTGCCCGCCGTAAACGCGGTCTTTGTCCACGATGACCGCCACGCCCGTGCGCCCTTCCGTGGCCAGGAGGTTTCTGGCCAGCATGTATGGTTCGTCTCCCGCCTGCTGGGAGTCCAGCAGGACTTTGGAGCCGTCCGAGACCACTTTGGGCGGAAGCCGGTGCTCCTTGTGGAAAAGCGCCACCAGTTTTTCCCGCCAGGTACGGGGACGGCTGCGGTAGCCTCGACTGAGGATGGCAATGCGCCTTCTTCTGGCCGCGAGCGTGCGCGCCAGCAGTTCCACCACCGGTGTCTTGCCAGTGCCACCCACTGTGAGGTTGCCGACGCTGACGACGAAACTCCCCAGGTTCTGACGCCTCAGGACGGCATTGTCGTAGAGCATCATGCGCAGTTGCACGGCAAGGCGATAGGCGTGGGATAGGAAGAAGAGGAACGCTCGGTAGAGGCGGTCCCAGCGCGTGCAACTGCGCCCGTTGATGATTTCAACGGTGTATTGCTCGACTTTTTCAAGTTGGTCTCGCAGGGACATTTGAGAAGAGTGAACCGGAAGACGACACGCAATGGTTGGCGGGGAAAAGGGAGAAACACAATAATGTACCACTTTCTCGCCTGTCTGCCAGTCGTTTCATCTGGAAAAAAGCACAAAAATGGAAGCGCTGGCTCCAGTGTTACCCTTTCATCCGGGCCAGTTGACGGAAGCCTGCGGCCATGCAGCCCCAGTCGCTGGTCCCTGCGAACCAGTTGACCCCACGCGCCTTCCAGCGCGGGAAATCGCCTGCGGCGGTTCCGAGGATTTTGCCTGCGGCCTTGACCTTGGCGCTGGCCTCATCCAGTATCTGGTTGAGTTTCGGGTCATCCATCTTGTTCAGGATGCCCATGCTGCCAGAGAGGTCGCATGGCCCGATGCAGATGCTGTCCACGCCTGGAACCTGAAGGATGTCATCCAAGGCGCTGACGGCGTCAATGTGCTCAATCTGGATGATGACCCAAGGCTCGCGCTGGCTTTCCGCCAGGTAGGTCCCGAAGTCGATGGCGCCGTAGCCAACGGCACGGCGCACCCCGCAGCCTCGAATGCCGACGGGCGGGTATTTGCAGGCCGCCACTGCCGCCTTGGCGGACTCCACGCTGCTGACCATGGGGATGATGACTCCCGCCGGGGCCATGTCCAGCACTGGCTTGATGAGGTTGCTGTCGTTGGAGCGCACACGCACCAGAGGTGCGGTTCCGCCTGCTCTCGCGGAGATGATCAGGTTCTTGATAGACTCCATGTTGAAGGCATTGTGCTCACTGTCTATCCAGATGAAATCCATCCCGCAGTAGCCGGCCAGTTCGGCGACGGTGGGGTCGGTCAGGCTGATGACGGCACCCACCGTCACTGCTCCTGATTCCATTTTCTCTTTCCATTCTTGCAGTCCACTGATGCTCATGGCTTTTGCTGTGTTGGAGGCGGATGGTTGTTCAATGCGGGGCAACTGGAGTCCGGTGGCTCAGATGCCAGACGGGAAGTTGGAAAGGCAATGAAATCGGTGGCTTTTCCGAACTCCCGCCCTGGATGCGGTAGGAGAGCGAATCTTGCTCCGCAATGTAGGAGAAGGGTTTTGCGGCAAAGGCGTCCTGAATGTCATTTGCGCCAGGGATTTGGTGGAACAGGGGGAGGTTTCCCTGATGCAGCAGCCGCCAGCGTTCCACGGAGCAGGCCAGCCAGGCCATTCGGCATTGCATTCTCAGGAGGGGGACTGCACTGCATAGCATGGCGTATTGGCCGAACTCCCTGACTGCGACTATATGATGGGACAGGGTGGCGGATGCCTGGGGCTGCTCTTTTGGCCGGAAATCCGGGTCGCAGAGATTCTGCTCCCGTTGCGGGAGCAACTGCAACTGGCGAAGATGCTCTTTGGCCAGCAGGAGACGCATAACCGCCTGGACATCTGGAGAAAAAGAGCCCTGATGCGGCGCCGGGGAGAAAAAGCGCATTTGATTGGAGAGAAGCTGTGCGCCGTCCAGGCGGATGGCTCTGGCTGCCGATTCACCGCATTGCCGTTCAAGCAGACGCAGTGTCGCCTGTTGTTTGGCCAGTTGGATGTCGTCTAGCAGGTCGGCCTCCAATAGGACGCGGAGCAGTTCCAGGCGGGAGAGCGTGAAGCGGATGGCCTGAATCTGCCCAGGGATATCATTGCCGGCTGGGATGCGGGCGAGACCATCCATCATGTCCAGATTTTTCAGGGCAGCCTGGGCGTTGCGTCGGTATAAGGCTAGGCGAAAGCGCACCTGGTACATCTTCTGCCAGTTGTCCAAAGACGTCTGGTAGGCATAGTTTTGCGGATGGAATTCGCCAAACACCCGAAGTGGCTTGGGGGGAGGCTGCTGAAGGCAAAGCGTGTCACGCGCATCGAAGATGTCCTGCTGGCTTTGAAGCAGTTGCTCTGCTTCCCGTGCCTGCTCTGCGGAGAATGGGCCAGGCATGTCGGCGAGCCGCGCGAATGCCTCGTCTGCGGGAAGGAGCACGGCAAGGTGCGCGAAGAGCATCTCGTCCGGCCCTGTGGCAGGAGCATAGAAGGCTTTGGACTGCTCTGCGTCGCTGACCGGATAGTTGTGCAGGTCGTGAAGTCGCGTAATCAGGTGATAGGCCCGCTCCTTTGGGTTTCGTGTCCCCACAAGAATAAGGGTGTGGAAACAGAGCACAAGAATCGTGAAGAAAAGTAGCACGGTGCGAATGTGGGAGCCGGAGGAACTATTGGAGAGCGCGTTGAGAAAAGCGGCGCCCAGCAGGGCCAAAAGGATGGTGAGCATTCGCAGCGGCGTCAGCAGGCAGAAGGGGAGGCCATTCCAGGGGGTGCAGCCGTATGCGTAGAGTAGGCTTAATGGAAAGAATGCCAGCGCCAGACCTTTGGCCAGTTTGCCTCTGGTGCGCAATGGCGGCACGCAGGCCAGCGCAAAAAACAGCCAGTCAACGCCAGGAATGAACTGGCTCAGAAAAAAGGGTGTTTTCCAAAAACGCCGTTGAGGCAGGCTGTCACGCCAGAGCATTTCGAGAAAATGCACGCTGGAGACAATCCGCACCAGCCACGCGCCCACCAGCGCCACCAGCACTGCCCAGGTTAGCAGCAGGTCGCATTTCCTGGAGGCGAGGAACAGGCATGGCCATGCCGCGCTGATCAGCAGCAACACCAACCAGCTCCCAAGCAATCTGTCACGCCATTTTAGCATCGAAATAGATGAAAGGATTTTTAGAATGCACTGGAAATACTTTGCAAGGACACCCAACGGAGGCAGGTGCGCATGCCTTCCGTTGGGTAAGTGTTTTTAGAGGCGGTTATTCCTCAATCTCCACTTTGAAATCCTTGATTTCGATGGTGGCCTTGGTGTTGCCGGTCCAATTGGCAAGGACAATCGGGGTTGCCGTCTTGGCGCCGCACCACCAGGACTTCGCGGTGACGCCTGATGCGGAAATCCCCTTGACGGTGGCGTTGACCGTAGTCCATTCAGGCTTGGTGGTGGAATTCCAAGCGTAGAAATAGGTGTTGGACGGGAGGTGGAGCCTGACGGCGGTGTTGGCCGCGACGGCGGTCTTGATGGGCTGGCGCAAGGTCAGTTCCGCGATGTCACCCTCGAATTTGGCGGAGGCGATGGCCGGACTGAGTTTGCTGTTGGGCAGGTCGCTCAAATCCTCCTTGGCTCCAAAGGCGAGCGCGGCATTCGGCGCGATTTTGGAACGCGGAACGGCAAATTTGACTTTGAGGACCGTGTCACCCGCCTTGGCAGCCTCGGCGAGCGTGCCGAGCGAATCCTTGACGGGGTTGATGCTCAGTGCGGAAATGGCCTTTTTGTCGGCACCGGACAGTTGGAAGCCAACGTAGGTGCGCCCGGACTTTTCCCCGCTGGTCTGACGAATCTGGAAGGAGACCTTGTAGTTTTTTTCTGGGTCAATGGTTATCTTCTGCTTGCCGGTCAACTGCATGCGATTCTCCAGCAGCAGTGCTCCATTCTCGCCCGTTTTGATGGACTTTGCCTGGAGAAATGCCTCTGGTTTGCTCAAATCCAGTGATTCTGCCAGGCATGCGCCGGCAACCAGCAGAGCGGCGGCAAACATTCCAACGATTGCTTTCTTCATTTTGACTCCTGTATGTTTTGACGCAGGGGGAACTCCCGGCGCAAATGACTAAAATGTAATGCCTTTTCCGTAATTTGCGAGACCATGGGCGTCTTTTTCTGTTCAATAATCGATATCAGGGTTTGCGCCGTCGCTGATTTCACCGAAGATTTCTCCCGAAATCACTGGTGGGATGGAGAAAATTCTGGAATTGGTGATAAAGTATGTTTGTGCTTCAACGGACAAAGGTCTGTTTAGGCGCTTCTGTAAGGAAAAAGGAGTGTCTGCTTCTGGCATGCAGTCCAGCGCAGGACTGGTGGAACTCGTGGGGTGCCTATGTCAAGATTTGAGGATGGAGTTGAAAGATTCGACCATCAGGATTTTCTGCTGGTCTCCCAGGTGGAGACTCCCGTGGCGGCACTTCAGGTAAGCGAGGAGAGGACGTTGGGCAATGCGCATTGCCACGATTTCTGTGAATTGACCGCCATCATCAATGGCAGTGGAACCTACTGTTTCCATGAGCATGAGTACACTTTGCATCCGGGGGACACATTCCTGGTTTTGCCGGGAATGGTTCATCGGTATGTGGCGCAGCGTCATCTCACCGTGCTGAATTTCATCTGGTATCCCGATGAATTCCTGATACCGCTGGAACGCTTTGAGCAGCTGCCTGGCTATCAGGCGTTCTCCCGTCTGGAGCCGCATACCCGTTCCATTCTCAACTTCGAACAGCGACTGATTCTCTCGCCCGAGGAAATCTCGTTTGTGCAGTTCTATTACAAGCGAATCCGTCAGGAACTGGAACGCCATGCCGACGGCTACCAGTTCGCCTGCTGCTGCATTTTCGCCGAATTGATGGTGGAACTCTGCCGCCTTTATGCGGCGCAAGGCAGCAAGTCCGAATCCAGAAATCGTTTGGACAATGACTTGTTCCGCATGGAAAAGGTCCTGCGCTTTCTGGACAAGAACTACATGAACCATATTGGGCGACGGGATGCGGCAGCCGTCTTCGGCAGTTCCCAGGCCACTTTCACGCGCCGTTTTGGCGCCATCATGCAGGAGTCCTTTTCCGATTATCTTCTGGACTTGCGCTTGCGCCATGCCCATTCCCTGCTTCTGACGACCGACTTGCCTGTCACGGAAATCGCCTTCCGATGCGGCTTCTGCGACAGCAACTATTTCTGCTATCGTTTCCGCAAGCGCTTTGACTGCCCGCCGCATCGTTTCCGCCTGCATCAGAACGGCAAGTAGGCCTCCAGTCCGCATACGGCGGATGAACGGTCATAGAAGGTGTTGCTTTTTTTGCACGCTTGATACATCTGATTTTTAATTTCAAAAGCACGTCATACGTGGAACTCCGTATCAATCTCATTTTCAGTTATTTGCTCTTTTTTTATTTTTACGAAAACTATATTTTCAAAATACGGTATTTATCAGAGAATTAAAAAATATTGAAAAAACTCAAATAAAGCCTTGACAAAGATTCTTTCTATGCTATATTTAGTTTTGGTAATGTTTTTGCCAGTGGAGAAAGTGTTTCCGGAGAGTGCTATGCCAAAGGTTGACGCGATGATGAAGATGCTGTTCGAGAGCGACGAAGCGGTCGCCGACGTGTTCAATGCCGTGTTTGGAGGTGGCTGCAGGCTGATTGATGCCTCCATGGTGCATCCTGCCTCGGAGCATGCGCTTACTATGCTGAAGCAGGACAACGAGCAATGGATGGCAAGGGAGCGAATATGCGATGTTGTCAGGCGCATCCAATGGGATGACTCCGAGCCGGACAGCTATTTTCTGCTGGGCATTGAGAACCAGTTGAATCCGCATCTGCTCATGCCCTGGCGGGTGATGGAGATGCAGGATTTGACCTATTGGAGTCAGTTGCGCGAGACCATCCGTCAGTTCAGCGGGGAGAACAAGCCTATGGACAAGGTGGAGTTTCTCAGTGCGGTGGCCAGGTCTTTTCGGTTCAATCGGATTGTCACGCTGGTCATCTACTGGGGAAATGAACCCTGGTGTGTCCCGCGGCAGTTTGCCGAGTTGCTCAAGCCGACGCCATTCACGGCGCTCCTGCCATTTGAACCGAGGATGACGTACCCGCTGCTGATTCCATCGGAAATTTCTCCCAAAATCATCGATGGCATGGAGAAATTTCTGAAATTGGTGATAAAGTATGTGTGTGCTTCAAAAGATAAAGGTCTGCTACAGGCGCTCCTGGAAGAATACCCAGAGTATCAGCGACTGCCTCGCAATTTGGCGCAGGGGTTGTTGGAACTCACGGGGTGCTTGTGGCAGGTGGATGAAAAAAAGGAGACAGTCAATATGTGCAAGGCAATCGATGATTGGATGAAAGAGGAACGTGAAGAGGGACGTGATGAGACCGTCAAGAAAATCGTGCTTTATTTGCGCGAGAAGTCTTTGACGGAAGACACTCTTCGGGAATTTCTAGCGGAGCAGATGAAATACTCTCCTGAGCAGATTGCGGAAATTTGCGCTGTCCATTGAGGCCGTGTCTCCGGCGTTTTATCTCTATGGAATGACAGGGCAGGCAGGAGGAGCTGGGCAAACGATTTTGAGGAAGGCCCTTTTTCCCTAATGGTGCAGGTAGTTGGATGGTTGGAAGGACAGAAAGTCTTCCTATTCATAGAACTTCACTTGCAGTTACCTACACTCCCGTGTTTCCTGCGTTTTGTTGACGGCGACGAGACGCCGCCGCTACCTTTACTCTTGGGGAAAAGTAACTGTTCAGGAGGTGGGGAGAGAAAGGTTCTGGCATCTGTTGCCTTGAACTCCAATGCTCCGAAACTCCACGTGGCGAAAGCAATTCACTGTTGCTTTCGCCACTGGGAGTTCTGGAGTTTGGGAGAGGAGAGTGCCCAGGGATCTGATGTTGTCGGCGTTCGTGAGATTTTGCCAAAAGCGCTAGCGCAGCGCTGATGGTCTTGTTTTTCCTCGGGGACAAGCGAGCTTGTCCCCGAGGAAAAACTCAAACCATCACGGTCCGTAAGGACCTTTGACAAAATCTCTTCTGTGTATTTTTTGTGTTTTGTGGACAAAAATGGGGTTCTCCTATGAAACACACCGTGTTTCCTGCGTTGTGTTGGCGACGGCGGGGACGCCGTCGGTACACCCACTGAACAGTTACGGTGAAAATAGCATTACAGGAAGCAGACGGGAGTCGCGCTCCATGCGTGGCAGGAACTGTTGAGGCGGAAGTCCTGATAGGGGGAGAAGAGCGGTTTTGTCGGGACGTAGCATTCCCAGAAGGTGTCGGCGCCGTGGCGGAGCATTCCGCCCCAATAGGCGTCCAGCAATTCCGTGATATGCTGGCGGTCTCCGCAAAGTGCGTATGCTTCCAGCAGATAGTGCATCATGTAGGGTGTCGTGGGCCGAATGGCGTCTGGCATCTGCTCCACGGTGTGCAGGGCGCGTAGCCCCTCTTCGGGGGAAAGGGCGCCGCCGAGAATCATCCAGACCTGCGATGCGCAGGATATCTGACGGGATGCTCCGGACTCCATCAGGCCAGTGGAAGGGTTGAGGAAGTGCTGGCGGGCCGCGTCATGCCATTGTTTCGCGAGTTTTTGCAAGTTCGCAGTCGGACGGTTCAGGCGTTTGGCAAGCCGTATCAGCGCGTGAAGCGAGCACAATGCCAGACCGTGCATCGACGCCTGCTTGTCCAGGGCAGGGCAGTGGTCGATGAAGAAATCCGCCTGCTCTTCGGGCGGAATGTGGAACACGCCATCCTTCACAAAGCGGACAAGCGACTCAAACTGGCAGGCTGCCAACTCAAACAAATCCTCTCCGACACGGAGGTTTCCTGACCAGCGACAGTGTTCCTCCAGAACCACGGCGAACAGCAGGGCATAGTCATGCATCATGCAGCCGGGACGGGGGCAGGGGCGCTCGAAGACGCAACCTGGCAGTTCTCCGTTTGCGGTGACATTGGCCGCCAGCAGGTAGAGGCAGCGTTCCACCAGGTCAAATCGGCGATAGGTCAAACGGTTGAGCATGGCTTGCAGGCGAAGGTCGCCTGTCCATAGCCTGCGGTCTCGTTTGGGGCCGTCCTCCAGGCAGGTTTGCATGCAGTTGCGCAGCGTGCGGACACTGGCGTCGTGCAACTGTCGCTGGAATGGGGAAAGGTGCGTGGGCGGCGGTGGCAGATGTTCCTCTGCGCCTTCGGCCAGAATGTGGAGGTCCCGCACTTTCAGGCTTCCTGGCACACCGATGAAGTCCAGGCGGATATAGCGGCAGGAGTGACGGCGGGAGACCTCCAGCGGCGCTGGCAGGTCATCCACCGTGATGGTTTCCGCAGGAAGCCAGGCACGGTTGAGAATGCCTGTGAACGGGTCATCTATATGGGTTAACTCCGCTGGCATTTCTCCGCAGGTGACGCGGATGCGCGCAGGAGAGTCGGCGTAGCCGTCAGCGTAGTCGAGGCGGCAACGGAACCTGCCGACCACGGTTTCAGGCAGTTCGACCATCAGGGTGTCGCCAGTGCGGAAACTGCGCTCCGCCAGAAACGGTTGCAACGGAGTGCGCTTCAGGCGGACTCCTTGCCAGGCATTCTGGTCTTCCATCGGAGACACCGCCCAGGCTGCATCGACACGCCAGTGTTTCAGCACTGGCTTCAGGGTCTCTGCGCGTACGAGCCAGGCGTTACGGTTAAAAGAGAGGTTTTGCGGAACAGCCATCTTAAGCAATGCGAAACTGGCGGGGACGATGGTTTGTTCAGTCAGCCGAATAGGGGTGGAATGTGCCATTGGGACCAAACAAGGCGATGTTGTATTTCGCCTCGCCCTGCACATCGCAGCACTCCCTGATTCTTGCGCGAAGAGTTCCGACGGAATTGAAGGATTCAGCATGGCCGTCAAGGAAGAGGAGGTTGCCCTGGTTGCCATGTGCCCCCACGGAGTAGGTTGCCGATTTATTGCGGTCTGCGTTGTAACTGCCTGTCATGTCCGTTTGGGCGACGTAAAATTGGGCGATGCTCTTCTCCATGATCATGTTGGAATTGTAGGTATCCCCGTTGAGCAGCGCCAGGGTCGGGGATTTGATGCGCGTTTCCGCAATGGCGACATGCCTGACCCAGTCACCAGAATGCCATTTGACGAAGGCATTGTTGTAGCCGATGGGGACATCGTTGGTTTGGGTGCTTAACCCCGTGCCGCCGTATGTATTGGCGTTGGTGTTGTATCCGACATTGACGTTCTTGAATGGCGCGCGACCTGGGCAGACGATTTCGTCGGGTGTGTCAGACGACAGAACCTTGGCGCTGAGCAAGTATCCGAACCATTTGTTATTGGCACTTCTGGAACGTCCAAGCAAGCCGTC
Organism: Victivallales bacterium; assembly: GCA_017431185.1. The sequence goes on from JAFRLP010000342.1 coordinate 15,280, forward strand.
GCAATCGGCGAGATACAGTTGGCTTGCAAGGCCCACTTGCTTGAGGTTGTTGGTGCAGGCGGTGGAACGCGCCTTTTCGCGCGCCTTGCTTAGTGCGGGCAGCAGCATTGCGGCGAGAATGGCGATTATGGCTATGACGACCATTTTGTATAGAAGAATATTGCAAAATTGAAATGTTGGGCTATATTATTCCCGCTGTCGCAAGCAGCACAGCTGATGAAGTCACAAACAGCAGAGCAGGAAAGCACCAATGGGAAAA
>JAFRLP010000343.1 GCA_017431185.1 Victivallales bacterium
AAGACCTCCACCTGCACTGGCACGGCAATCCTCTGTTCTCCAATCTCAAGGCTCAATGTTCCCGAATAGCGCCCTTTGGCCGCCTGGCGGGGAACGGTCACGCTCCAAACCAGAAACTGACGATGGACGGGACGGCGGGGTGATTCAGGCAGCAGCACGTCCGTAAACCATTCGCCGCGGTCATTGGCCACGTAATCGGCGAACCTGAGTTGCTGGCATTCGGCGGGCAGCACGTCCCCCTGCTGTGAACGGAGAATCCCGGGTTGCGCCTTCATCCCACAAAATTCCGCTTTTGTCTCCGCGGCAAAGAACAAATGCTCCTGCTCGCCGCGGGCCGCCTGAATCGTCAAGGCGGAGACGGTGGCGGTTGGTTCAGGGCTGGGTTCCCCCTCGGCAAACCGCTCTCCGCCGCAGTTCCAGACCCGCAGGCCAGAGGGAAGCCCACCGACATCTTCCGCCACAATGGGCTTGCCGCGTCCGCGGTCACGTGCCTGCAACCGCAGAAAGGGACAATTCGCCGGCATATAGCCCAGCCTTGGCGCCTGCGGACCGATGGCAAAGGGCGCACTGCCTCCCCCCGCTTCGCTCCACTTGATGACCCCCTTGGACTGGACGGCATGGCGCGCCTGATGAACCGCCAGTTTTCGGATGGCCACAAAAAGGCAGTTCCCACAGCGTTCCAGAACATAATCATCCTCATAAAGGGTCATATAACGGTGGGCGACGGCATCCTCCCAGATGACGGCGTCGATTTTGCGCTGCCCAAAGGAGACGTTGAGTTGCAGGTCAACCCCCTGTGTGCCAGGGAACCGCCCCGTGGAGACATCCCCATCGGCATTCCAATAGATGCCCAGACTGCATTTCTCCGAGGCATTGGGCAGCAGAAGGGCGAAGACGAATTTCTCATCGTCCTCCAGCACGCCTGCGGCCAGAGCCTCAGCGCCGGCTTTGCGCATCCAGCAGACGGGGATTGGAAGACCCGCGCCAGCAACCGGGGCCGCCGGAATCCCTTCCACCGCCAGTGATGAACAAACCAGCCCCAGAAGCACGCAAGGCACGAAAAACACTCTTTTCATCATTTCCTCCATCAGGATTTCGACTGCGCCAAATCGGGAATCCACAATTTGCCAGGGAAAACAATGTTGACGATGTATTTTTGCCAGGCATCGATGGTAATGGTGTGTCGATAGATTTTGGCATTTCCGGCGAAGAAGACGGTGTTGACCCCGCCCCCGTGACGATACTGCACCCGTTCCACTCCGCCAACAGGATAGTAGTCACCGCAGGCATAGCCGCGGGTTATCTCGAAGAACTCCAGCACCTCGTTCCTGATGATGTTGCTTTTCGCACCTGCAAGACGCGTGTTCATCCCGTAACTGGAAAGCCCGAATGTCCAATCCTTGTCTGAAGGGCACCGCAGCACTGGCATGTTCATCTGCGTGGTCTTGCCGGTGGCGTATGTCACGAGACGTCCGTACCAGGACTTTTCCATGCTGCAGTCCTTGCCGTCCGGAAGATGGTCTTCATTGTCGTCCATGTACATGACTGTGTAGGTGTACAACTGGCGCATATTGCTGGCGCAACTTGCAGTGCGCGCCTTTTCACGTGCCTTGGACAACGTCGGCAGCAGCATCGCGGCAAGCACGCCGATGATGGCTATGACGACCAGCAACTCTATGAGGGTGAAGGACTTGCATCGTAACATCAGGGCAATCTCCTATGCGTTGAAGGGGTCTGTCTCGAAAAACACAGTAAATATACTGGAAAAAACGGTTTTCCGCAATAGATTATGATAGTAATATTCTGACAAAAAATAGAACAAAAGCGACAACAGATGATCAGCCGCAAACTCAAATTCAAGAGACTGTTTTCAGAGACACCCCAGCAGAGCCAGAACTACTGGCTGGAGAAGTCGTACCTGCCATTCCACAATTCGGATATCCTGCATCTTCTGGCCTACGGCGAAAGCACCTGCCATCCCGGCTGCCAGACGACTTTCACACATCCCTACTGGTCCCTGCAACTGGTCACGCAAGGCACAGGACTCGCGCAATGCGGACGTCAGCGGCGTCAACTCGCACCCGGGACTTTTCTGCTGCTGCCGCCAGAGACTGCCTGCACGGTCAAAGCGTCTGCGGGAAACGCCCTGGAACGCCGTTCCCTGCTGGTCGCCAACGGACAGTGCATGGGCTTGCTGTGCCGCAAGGGCGTCCTGTCCAGTGAACTGGTCTTTCGCCTGACGTCCGCGGAACGGGTGGCGGTCTTCTACGACCAGGTGAAAAAAGAGGTCCTGACGGCCGCAACGGCGGATTGCGCACAGTCTCTTTCGGGATTCATCTACCTGATGCTGATGGAACTCATTTCGCAGGTGGGCCGCATGGTCGCCCCCTCCAATGATTTCCGTTCCATTCTGAAGACCATCGATTCCCTGCCCCCGCTCGCCTGTTCCCTGGGAGAGGTTGCACGGCATCACCATACTTGCGTGCGTACGTTGCACCGTCTGTTCCAGCAGCATCTCCACTGTACACCAGGGCAGTACATCCTCAAAATGCGCCTGGAGAACGCGCGTCAACTCCTGGCACAGCCCCCGCCCATGGCCATCCAGGATGTCGCAGCCGACGTGGGCTTTCGCTCACCATCGCATTTCATCCGCATGTTCCGCCGTCAGTTTGGCCAGACCCCAAAGCAGTTCCAGGAACAGCAATCGACAACTTGCCAAAGGGCGGATTAGCCCCACACGCTGGAATATGATGCCCAGAGGCAGATGCGAAACGAACGGCGTACCCCTTCGCACATTTGTGCAGTGGGACGCCAGTGTCAGATTTTCGCCAAGGCGTGATTTTTTTCCACAGAAACCGTTTGACTTTTTCCTCGCCCGGTGTATTTTATTTATTAGACGATTGAAAATAAGTCCCGTCCTTTTGTTTTTGATGACGGGAGATGGCGAGCCAAGGAGAGAGAATCAATGGAAGAACAGGCATTGGCAAGATGTCGTGAACTGGCGCGGCTGATACGGCTACACTGTTTGCGGATGGTGTTCAAGGGGAAAAGCGGTCACATCGGGAGCATGCTCTCGACGGCGGACATCTATCCTGTGTTATATACCAGGATACTGAATGTGTCGCCGGAGCGGATGAAAGACCCTTCGCGAGACCGTTTTCTGCTCAGCAAGGGGCATGGCGGCGCGGCATTGCTGGCCTGCCTGGCGGAGTTGGGGTATTTTCCGCTGGAGTGGCTGGACCGCTACTATTGCGACGACGGCAAATTGAGCGGGCACATTTCGCACCATGTGCCTGGCGTCGAGTTTTCCAGCGGGTCATTGGGGCATGGTCTCCCAGTGGCCTGCGGCATGGCGATGGCTGCGAAGCAGCGTGGAAGCGCGCACCGCATCTTCTGCATGTCCAGTGACGGTGACCTGAACGAGGGCAGCAGCTGGGAGGCCATCATGCTGGCAGGACAGCATCATTGGGACAATCTGGTGATGCTGGTGGACTATAACCGTTTGCAGGCGTTGGGGGCCTCGAAGGACATCATCGACCTGGAGCCTCTGGGACCGAAACTGGAGATGTTCGGCTGGAAGGCCATTGAGGCCGACGGGCATGACCAGCAGGCCATTGAGAACGCTCTGACCACCCTTCCGCTGTCTCCTGGCAAACCGAGCGCCGTGATTTTCCGCACGGTCAAGGGCAAGGGCGTGAGTTTCATGGAGAATGAGTACAAGTGGCATTATGGCGGTCTGACCGCCGAACTGCTGGAACAGGCCATCAGGGAAGTGGAGGCGGCAAAATGAGAAAGGCTTTTAACCAGGAACTGCTGAAAATCGCGGAGCGGGACCCCCGCGTGTTCATGATTCTGGCGGACATAGGCTATGGTGAAATCGAGCCATTCGCCAACCGCTTCCCGGACCGTTTCATCAACTGCGGCGTGGCCGAGCAGGAGATGACAGGAGTCGCCTGCGGCGTGGCGATGGAGGGCAACATCGCCATCACCTACTCCATCGCCAACTTCCCGACCATCCGCTGCCTGGAGCAGGTGCGCAACGATGTCTGCTATCACAACGCCAATGTGAAGATTGTCATCATCGGCGGTGGCGTCTCCTATGGGGAACTGGGGGTGTCCCACCACTCCACCGAGGATATCGCCATCATGCGGGCCTTGCCGAACATGGTCGTGCTGGCGCCCTGCGACTGTCAGGAGGCTCGTGCCGCCACACGCGCCATGATGGCCTACCCAGGCCCCGTCTATTTCCGCTGCGGCTACAAGAACGAGCCCGACATCCACGAGGGCGCAATTGACTTCCGCATCGGCGGCTCCATCCAGGTGCGTGACGGAAATGACGCCACGGTGTTCTTTGCCGGGCCAGTCGGCATCCATGCCAAGCACGCGGTCGATGAACTGGCGCGGGAGGGCATCCATTGCCGTTTGGTCAGTCTCCATTCCATCAAGCCAATCGACCAGGAGGCCATTCAGAAGGCCGCCAGGGAGACGGGCGGGATTGTGGTTCTGGAGGAGCACAACATCTGCGGCGGCGTGGGCAGCGCCGTGGCGGAGGTGCTGATGGACACGGGCTGCGGGAACGTGCCATTCCGTCGTCTGGCCCTGCCTGACCTTTACGTCACCAAAGTCGGCAGTCAGGCCTGGCTTCAGGAGCAGTATGGTCTGGGAGTGGCTGGCGTGAAGGAGGCCGTGGTCTCACTCTTGAAACAGGGAGGCAAAAAGTGATTCTCGACCGTTTCAAACTGGATGGCAAAAAGGCGCTGGTCACTGGCGCAGGGCGCGGCATAGGACGCGCCCTCGCACAGGCTTTGGCTGAGGCAGGAGCGGATGTGGCCATCGTCGATGTGCTCGCTGACAATGCAATTCGTTCCGCGCAGGAAATCGCTCAGGCGACTGGACGGCACACCATTGCCGTGACTTGCGACATTGCTGACGCGGACAGCGTGGAGGCCATGGTGACGCAGGTCGTCACCGAGTTCGGACGCCTGGACATCGCCGTCAACAACGCTGGCATCTCCATTCCAATCAAGGGGTTGCTGGATGTTACGCCAGTAGAGTGGAAACGTCAGTTTGACGTGAATCTGAACGGAACATGGAACTGCCTGCGGGCGGAGGCACGGGTGATGATTCCCAACAATTACGGGAAAATCATCATCACGGGCTCCATTTGCGGGCATGTGATTTGGCCAGATCCGCAGTTGCCGTACAGCGTCTCCAAGGCGGCGGTGATTCATCTGACACGTGCCGCGGCTGCCGAACTGATTCGGCATGGCATTCGGGTGAACTGCATCTCCCCAGGCGTGACCAAGGTGGCGGATTTGTTCCCTGAAGTGGTGGATGTCTTCTTCCGCACGGCCCCGATTGACCGCTATGGCTCCCCCGCCGATCATCAGGGGGCGGTGGTCTATCTCGCCTCCGAGGCATCGGACTTTATGGTCGGACAGGAGATTGTTCTGGACGGCGGCTACACAATCATGTGAGGTGTTCGCAATGAATTCGCTGAAAGGCAAAAAGGCAATTGTGACTGGCGGAGCGCAGGGGATTGGCCTGGCTGGCGTAAGATGCTTCCGTGAGGCTGGCGCCCAGGTGATTTTCGCCGACATCAACGAGGAGGCGGGGCGGCGAGTCGCTGGGGAAACGGGCGCGACTTTCGTCAAGTGCGACGTCTCCAACAGTCAGGACGTGCAGGCGGTCATCGCAGCAGCCGAAGGCCAACTGGACATCCTCTACAACAACGCTGGCGTCTATTGGAATGGCCGTGACGGTCGAATCACCGACATCGACGAGGCGGTCTGGGAGAAGGTCATCGCCATCAATCTGCGCAGTGTGTTCCTGTTTTGCAAATATGCCCTTCCTTTGCTGATGAAGGAGGGAGGGAGCATCATCAACACCGCCTCCAGCGCTGGCGTCATCGGCATACCGGACTGCGACGCCTATACCGCGACCAAGGGCGCCATTGTCCAGCTGACCAAATCCATGGCGGCGGAATACGGACGCTACAACGTGCGCGTGAACTGCATCGCCCCCGCCGCCATCATGACCCCGATGATGCGCCAGAGCAACCCCGAAAACTCCACCTTTGACGAGGAGCGTTTCCTCAAGTTGCGCACGCCTCTCCGCCGCTATGGCACCCCTGAGGAGATTGCCAAGGTGGCCTGTTTTCTGGCTTCCGAGGACTCCAGTTATCTGAATGGCGCAATTGTGGTGGCGGACGGCGGAATCACCATCAACGGCGACCTCTCCAAAATCCAAGGCAATGCCCCAGAATAAGATTCTGACCTTGAGTGATTTGAAGGCGCGCCATACCCTGCTGGTGCTGGATACTCTGCGCCGCCATGATGGTTTGTCCCGCATGGAATTGGCCCGCGTGGCGGGGTGTGACAACACGACCGTTACCCGGGCGATACGCGACCTGATGGCCTGCGGCCTGGTGGTCTCCACAGGGAAAAGCGGAGCGGCGAAGGGGCGTCCCCGCGAACATCTTACCCTGAACACGGACGGTCCGCGCATCATCGGTCTGGCGATAGAGCCTGGTCTGGTCAGCGGCGCTCTGGTGGACATGCGTGGCGGTATCCACGAACGGGAGTGCCTCCCGTACAGCGGAACGCGGGACACCCGTTCGCTGTTTCGCGCCTTGACAACCATTTCCCGTCATCTCATGAGCTTGTCTGAGGCAAATCTCCTGGGAATGGGAGTCTCTACTTTTGGCGCTGGCGCGGATGCCGCGCATTTGGATTTAAGCGCGCATTTCCCCAATCTGGGGGAGGTCGACTTGCGCGGTTTCTTCCTGAAAGGCATTGGCATGATTCCGCAGTTTGCGGACATGCTGCGTTGCCGAATGCAATACGAACTGGGACGAATGCCCGAATTGCGCGACGGCACGACGATGCTGGTCTGGCTGGACAGCGGCATAGGAATGAACCTTGCCGTCGGAGGACAGCTTTTGCCAGGGCATCTGCTCCATGGCGGTGAATTGGGGCATAATGTCTGCGAACCAAACGGTCTGCTTTGCGCTTGCGGCCGGCGAGGCTGCCTGGAGACGCGCTGCTCTACAGGGGCGGTGCTGGCGGCCGCCCGTCAAATATCGGGCAGGACGAATCTGTCGTTTGCCCAATTATGCGCTTTATGCGAGGCTGGAGAACCACGGCTGAATGAAATCACCGACCACGTTGCGCATTTCCTGGGGACGGCTTTGGCCAATCAGTTGAATAACCTGAATGTCCGTCATTTGGTGCTGGCTGGTGGGCTGCTTCAGTTGGGAGGGGTTTTCCGAAACCGTCTTGAGTCGGCAATTCGCGAACTGCTGTTCCCAGTGGCTGCGTCCGCGCTTCACATCCATTTCCGTGAGCAGGACGATGACGGTCTGCTGCTTGGTGCGGCGTTCCTGGTGCAGGAACGCCTGTTCAGCGACCCTGATTTCCTGGCCTCGCGGATTCCGTGAGGATGCTGGTTTTTCGCTCGTTTCCCCACCACCATCAGAAAAATAGGAAAAAACGATTATATTATAGAGTAGTTGACGAGGTGAGAAGAGGCATAGGCGATGAGAGTCTCGCTCTGCGAAAACGAATTAGATTGACATGCGTTTCAACAACATCTTCAAGGAGCACTCGGGCGCGAAGGCGTTTTTCCTGAGCATCGTGGTGTGGGGAATCGGCACGGGATGTTTTGCCTCGGCTCTGAACAATTTCCTTTCGGACATCTACCAGATGGACTCGCTGCATCGAGGCTGGCTGGAGTTCTTCCGTGAATTTCCCGGGCTGATTCTGGTGCTGCTGTTCGCGTTGCTTTCGCGGGTCTCCGACTGGAAGATTCTTCGTCTGGGCACTTTGGTCTCGATGTGCGGCGCGGCCATGATTATGGTTCCAGCCGACAAAATCTACGTGACGGGGGCGATTATGGTCTGGAGCCTTGGCGAGCATCTCATCATGCCGGCGCGCCAGATGATTGCCATGCAGGTCGCCAGACCAGAACACGCCGGGCAATCCCTGGGATTCATGACCAGCGTGATGAATTTCGGCACTGTCGCCGGCTCCCTTCTGGTGGCGGGCATCTTCTATTTTGGCAGCAGGTGGGGCGGATGGGCGCAGATGACCATGTTCTGCGTTGTGTGGGCGGTCGTCATTGTCCTGCTGCTGATTAGCGTCGTAAGTTCCTTTTCCTCCGATGCGCCCAATGCCATCACCAAGCGTCCCAAGGTCTATTTTCACCGCAAGTTCAGCAAATTCTACGCTTTGGAGTTGTTCTACGGAGCGCGCAAGCAGATTTTCATGACCTTCGCCCCATACGTGCTGATTCAGGTCTATGGCTTTTCCACGGCCAGGATGGCCTTGTTGTTGGGTGTCTGCGCCCTGGTGAACATTTGGGCGGCCCCGCTGGTCGGGCGTATCACAGACCGGGTCGGCTATCGGAATGTGATGATCTGGGATACCGTCATTTTGTTTTTCGTCTGCGTGATGTACGGCTTCGCTGGAGACATTTTCCCGCGCCACCTCGTGTTGCCCGCCGTCTGTCTGAATTTCCTGCTGGACGCCGTGATCAGCACCACCGCCCTCGCCACCAATATCTATGTGCGGGAGATTGCCTCTGACAGCAACGAACTGGCCTCCACCATGTCCACGGGAATATCCATCAATCACCTGATATCCATCCTGGCCGCGCCATTGGGAGGCTGGGTCTGGATGCGCCACGGCATTGGCGTGCTGTTCCTGTTCTCTGCGGGGATGGCCATTTGCAACTCGCTGTTTGCCTACACTTTGCCCCGTCCCCGCGCTGCCTTGGAAACTCGGAAAGCGGGGTAGGGCGGGGAATGAATGGGAATAAGGAGTCGAAAAAATAAAGTTTACATTTTCAGTTTCCTTTTTTTTTACGACTCCTAAACCAGCCACCTAACCATCTCTCGGAAAATAGACATGAGCATCATCTCCGAAACAGCGCGCCGTGCCAGAGCGGCGGCACGTCTTCTCTCAGCCACCAGTGGCATTGCCCGCGGTACAGCCCTTGCCTCCATGGCTCAACGCCTGCTGGATGTCCGCTCTGACCTGTTCACCGCCAACCAGGAGGACTGCGCGGAAGCCAAGTCCAACGGCTGCCCTGAACCATTTCTCAAACGTCTGGCCCTGACGGACAAAATCTTTGACTACATGGTGAAGCGTCTTCGCGAGGCGGCTGCCCTGCCCGACCCTGTGGGACGTGTGCTGTTCGGGCGTACCATGCCCAATGGCCTGAAGGTCTCCAAAGTCGCCGTGCCACTGGGCGTGGTCGCCATCATCTACGAGGCGCGTCCCAACGTCACCACAGATGCGGCGGCTGTCGCCCTCAAATCGGCCAATGCGGTCATTTTGAAAGGCGGCTCGGAGTGCCTGCGCACCAACTGCGTACTGGCCAAAGCCATGCAGTCGGCCATTGTGGCGGCTGGTTTGCCGGCGGATACCGTGCAATTGGTGGAAAGCACAGACCATGCGTCCGTAACGGAGTTGCTTCAGCAGGAAAGATACATCGATGTGCTGATTCCGCGCGGCGGCAAGAGTCTCATCAAGGCAGTTGCGGAAAACACCCGCATTCCTGTCATCAAGCACTATGACGGCATTTGCCACCAGTACATTTCAGCGCACGCCGATTTGGATATGGCAGTCAAAGTCACCGTCAACTCCAAAACCGAGCGGGTTGAGGTCTGCAACGCACTGGAAACCCTGCTTGTGGATGCGAAAATCGCTCCTGCCTTCCTGCCCAAATTGCAGGAAGCCTTCGCGCCACTTCACGTGGAACTGCGCGGCTGCCCCGCCACCTGCAAAATCATTCCTCAGGCTATTCCCGCCACGGACGAGGACTGGGACACCGAATATCTTGCCCCCATCCTCTCCATCAAGGTCGTCTCCGGATTGGACGAGGCGGTCGAGCACATCTCCCAGCACGGCAGTGGACACACGGACGGGATTGTCACGAACTCCCTCCAGGAGTCCCGTGCCTTTGCCGCCAGGGTGGACTCCGCCTCTGTGCTCATCAACGCCTCCACGCGCTTGTCAGGCGGGGGGGACTACGGCATGGGCGCTGTGGTCGGCATCAGCACTGATAAACTTCACGCAAGAGGCCCTGTCGGTCCCGAGGAGCTTTGCTCCTATAAGTGGATTGCCGAGGGGGACGGACACCTGCGCTGACCCTTGCAATTCCCCCTTCATTTTACCATGGAAAACACTCTCTCCCTTGAAAAATACCTGGAGCGCATTGGTTATTCTGGCAGTCTGGAGCCAACGGCGGAGACGCTGGCCGCCTTGCAGAAGGCTCACCTGCTCAGTGTCCCCTACGAGAACCTGGATTTGCTGGCTGGGCGGGAACGTGAGACCACGCTGGCCGTTGGCGAACTATACGAGAAGATTGTCCTGAGACGGCGTGGCGGATACTGCTTTGAACTGAACGGCCTGTTCGCCTGGCTGCTGCGCAGTCTGGGATTCTCCCTGATGGAGCATTTCGGACGATGGCTGGCGGGGGAGACGCTTGCCGTGCCGAAACGTCGCCATCGCATTGCACGTGTGACCATCGATGGCCGTCAATGGATTGCCGATGTGGGGGTGGGGCGGCGTGCGCCGCTGACTCCTCTGCTCCTGGAATACGGGCTGGAGCAGATGCGCGAGGGTGTTCTTTGGAGGGTTGTTTGGGACGAGCGTCTGGGGGCCATTGTCCAGTGCCAGGGCCAGGACGGCGAGTTCACGAACTTCTACTCCTTTGACGATTCTCCGCAGGAGAATCTGGATTTCACATACGCGCACTACTATTATGCGCATGCCCCGCAGTCAGTCTTTCGGCAGAAGACGATGGTGCATCTGCCCAGCGAGCATGGGAGGTGCAGCATTGCGACTGAACTTGACCCTGAGACGGGTTTGCCGCAGAGGAAGTTCAGTTTTACGCGAGATGACGGCTCGACCGGCAGTTTTTTCCTCTATTCGGAGGCGCAGTTCCGAGACATTCTCCAGCGCTGTTTCGGCATTGTCCTGTAGTTGGAGGTCAGATGCAGAGCAGCAGAATGGCGGC
>JAFRLP010000344.1 GCA_017431185.1 Victivallales bacterium
CAGGCCAATCGACCAGGATTTGGGAGGATGCGCCATTCGTACGTGGCTGGAGTGCGCCATCTGTCTCCAAGATTGGGATGACCAGGTGGGCATTGGTGAAATCGCCGTCCAATTTCATCGAGAGCATCAGGACACCTGGCTCGGGCATAGTGGCACGATAGCCTACCGTCACTCCGTCGTGGAGATATTGCACTTGGCAAGAGTGATTGTCCAGCATCTCCATCACACCTGGGGAAGCCGTGTTCTTTTCAGCCAGACGATGCGCGTTCCCATTCTTGTCAAGCCATTCCGGCGCAATGGCAGTCGGATGTTCCGTCCTGGGGAGTCCCGGTGCCAAAATGTATTTTGGGGAGGCCGCAAAAGGAAGAACCGGCAGTACTCCCCAGGGCATCCCCTTCAGAATGACCCTGCCCAGACCGGTTGCATCGTAGTGCGGGTCTGCCAGCAGGTCAAATTGCAGGAAACCGCCGTTTGCATTGAGGAAGGACTTTTCAAAGGTACCGGTCACCGCAAAGCCGAATCCACCGATTTCCGAAGGGGTTGGAAACTCGGCAATGGAATCATCCGCAAACCGTGCCGCAACACTCAAAAGCGATGCCGTCAATAACGAATACACGGAGTACTGCCCATAATCGTCACACCCATGAAGAGTATCCTGCGAAAATTGGTTTTTGATGTGGAATCTTTTGCCGTCCTTGCGGCAGAATCCACGCCGTGTCACAGCGGCAGAAAGCCGGGCCTGGCGTTTAAACGCCCCTGCCAGCCGTGGTTCCACTTCCTTGTATTTCCTGGCCGCTGCCTCGCACAAAGCGCAGATAATGGCCTCCTGAAAGTAGAATTGGGAGGAACGCCCGCCGAACGGCGCTTCGCCCCCGGAAGAAACCTCCAGCAACGTGACGAAATCGCCCTTGTCCAGCAGGGCAGTGATCTCATCCCGCAACGGACTTCGATATGCGCATTCAAATGCGGCGGCAAACTGCAGCCTGGTAGTCAAATCGTAGGTGATGGGTTGACCGGGGTCAAGATACATCCCCCACTCATTGAAATGGGCGGTCTGCCAGCGCATATATGTCTCGAAGAAACGCCGTCCCCACAATGTGCCCTTCACTCCCCCAATGTCGGCATACTCACGCAGCAGTTCGCCGCATGCGGAATGCACGACCCAGTTGTTGCATTTTTTTTGCAACTCCTCATCGGGATAGAAATGGCGGTAATGCCGTTCTGGAACGACCAAGGCCAGATTCCGCCGCCACATCTCCGCCCGTTCTGCCTCCACTTGGGGGCGTAATTCGCAGAAAGCCGTCACCAACTCCCGCATCCAAAAATCCGATGACCTTTCGCGGATGTCAGGGGCGGTGAATTCCCTGCATGCGTAATCCATCGAACGCAATACCTTTTCCTTCAAATCCGCGATTCTGCCATTGGCCAGCAGAATTGCGCCCGAGGAGACAAACCGCGGTGTGGTCTGCGCCCACTCCCGGTTCAACACAGGGTCAATGATCGCGCCCCGCTCATCCAGCCATTCAGCCGCCATGCGGACAATGCTCTCCATCACATCCAGATAATCGGCCTTGCCCATGCCGCTGGGCAGCCAATTCTTCGGCGTTGTGCCAGAGATGATTTGGCGGACGAGTCGCTCCGGCTCGCATGCCTGCTTGTTCCCATTGGTCGTCATTGCGCTATTCCAGAATATCGGAGACGACATGCTCTCCTTCAAAGAGATAACGGCCGCCACCCAGGCTTTTCGTCCTTCCCGAACGGGATCTCAAACTTGCATATCCAGGAATGACCAGTTCTGCGGAAGCCGTCCCTGGCCCAATGGCCACAACCATGACACGGATTTTGTCACCCCACTTGAAAGCCGCGGCCTCCACGCCGTTTCCACGTGATTTCTCAACCGTAATCTCGGGCGCTTTTTCAACGCTCATGATGAACGGCTCAAGCTCTTTCAGGATAGCCACCGTCTTGCAGATTCTCTCCCACTGTTCCGCCGAATGACCGGGATCGTTTTTCTCTGAATAATACATGACATGGTGCCAGGAGTATAGAATGAACGCCTTGACACCGTGAATGGCCGCCAGCAGGCATTGACTGCGCATCTCCTCCACCGTCGGATATCTGGGCTTATGTTCCAAGGACGAGGAATTCCAGGAGAACACCTGCGGCACCCACCATAATGGCAAACCAGTCTTCATCGCGGGTGCAAAGGCCATCTGAACAGTCTTGAGCGTTTGTGCCGGCCCCGTATTGGTTCTTCCTCCGATTGGATACACATCATGAAGCAAAACATCCCCTGTCTTGGAGAAATGCTGGAAATTCCCAATCCTGTCGGTCAAGGTCAACACAGGATGCCAGGGATCCCGTTCGCTGATACGTTCTCGAAGCGCACAAATTGCAGGTATCTCGTCAAGCGGGTTTTCATCGGAGACGTACCAGGCCAGCATGGCAGGATGTTTTCTCAACGTTTCGACCGTCATGTCCGCCACTGCTCCAGGACCTTGGCTGTCTCCCCACTGCTGGCGACCACGAGGCTTCTTTCCCTTGGGCAGTTCCAATTGGTTCTTGATGGAAAAAATGTATTTGAGATTCAATTTATGCAATTCATCGCACAGTGCCAACAGTGTCTCCTGCGGTGTTTTCTTCACTCCGCCGTATGGATTGACGTATCCGATGGAGAGTATCGCATTGAAACCGGCATCCCGAATCTTTCTCAAAGCCCCCGTGTCGTTCTTTTCGATAAATCCGGTGAACAATCCAATGGGCATGAATGGCTTGTCGTCAATCAGTGTTCTCCCGTCATGGTCAATTTCGACATTCCCCGCCGGAACAATTTCGTCTGGCGAACGCACGAAAACGCTGGAACGATCAACGGCAAGAATCCGCTTTCCCGTCAAATCAAGCAGTTTTGCCTCAACAGGGATTTTTCCTGGCTCGAATGCGCCAAAACAGGCCACTGCATCCCCATTGACGTCCACGGGAATGCGCTTTGTACGACCGCCCACCGTCGCCTGAATCGCCAGTTCCAACGGAGTCTCTGCCGAGGAAAGAACGCATCGCCAGGAAATCTCGCCCTGGGCATTGAGAGTGAGTTTCTGAGGTCCCGTCTTGTGAAGCATTGCAATTTCGGCGGAGAACGGGAAGATGCTTATGTCATCAAACCACAGGGTGCCTGTGCGCTTTGTCCGCATCAACAGGCACAAGGATGCCTTTGCCATATTGGCTGGAGGCTGGAAAAGGAAACTCATGTTTTCCCAGTCATTCTGGTCGGAATTCATCTTCTTTCTGTTGTAGAAATTTCCAGGAAGTTCACCTCCATCGCTGTCCCAATAGCGAATGGCAAAAATCTCCATTCGCATCTTGTCAGGCTCCACTTTCAACTCACTTCGGTATTGCAGGGACAACTGGTAGCGGATTCCTGGCTTCAGTGCAATTGGCAGCATCGCCTCCTTGTTGTTATTGGGGTCATTCCTGACGTATTTCAACGCCCCAGACCCATTCATTCCCTCCCGCTGGGCATAACTCCAACCATCTGGCAACCTCCACCCCGATGCACCATCATTGAAATTTTCGGTCAAAATCGGTTTTGCTCCCGAAAGGTCGGTCAAATCCACAAAACCCTCCAGGTCAGATGCCATGAGCGACAGGACGCAATTCAACAGCAAAAGCGAAAGGACCTTTTTCATTTTCACTCTCCTGGCGTTTGGGCAACCAGCCGTTTCAAGACCTGGGCATCCTCAAGATACTGTTCGACAGAATCTTTCCGCACAAATTCCAGCAGGGCTGGAACTTGTGCGGGAATGTTCGACAACAATTCAGTCCACTCCTCAAAACCGTTTGCCAATGGTTTGCGCACACGATTCACGCAGTAGTGGACATGGATGGCGCGAATCCGGTCGGATGGCAGCAACGCAAGGTCTCGCAAATTGTCACGCAGAGCATCACGCCGTTCCTCCCGTTGAAAGTAACAAAAGAAATTGTCCTCGCCGACTTCATCAAGCAGTCTAACCGCTGAGCCTGGCTCATCAGTTAGCGTTCCGCAATGCCATTCGGCGGCCACTTGCATGTCACCAGCGCAACGACACAATTTACGCAAATGCTCCACTGTGCATTTACGGATGTCTGGCGGACACTCGGCAGACGGCAAAATCCCTGCCCAGACACGAATCCATTGCGCCCCCAATGCCGCAGCCGTATCTGCGACCATCTGCGGATCGTCGTTGGCTCTCCAATAACTGCCGTAGGAGAAATTGACCAGTCCTGCGTCCAAAGTCATCTGTCCAATTCTTGCGGCGAGTTCCAGTTCGCCTGGGGGAAGATGAACATCTCCGCCCCATTCGATGCCATCCAGACCAGCCTGGACGGTCAATTCAATGATTCGCTCAAAAGGCAAGGAACGAAACGTAACACTGAGCAGGCCAGTCGCTCTCATAAGCCGATTTCAATCTTGGTCGTTGCATCAGCCCCCCAGAAAATCACTTTCGCGAGGCTGTTCATGCTGCTATCTGAATAGCCATTCTTGAAAAATTCCCTGAAATTGGCGGCTGCATCACCAGTGCGACAGGTGGCCGCATGACCGTCCAGAAAGGCAAAATTCGCCCGCTCTGCGTGACGAAAATGGAATTTCTCATTGCTGCTGTTCTTTGCCCAGGCAAAATAATACTGCTCCCTCTTGGGCTTGGAAAGGTTGATATTTGCACTGTCCCCCATGATGGACATTGAGGACGGATTCCTCACGACCTTGACACCTAAGTGAAGATATTCGTTGGATGTGCCTGGCCAACCGCAAATCGGCGTCCCCGCGCAGTTCCGGGGATTCAGCATTCCAAACCCCTGATATCCATCGACGTTATACCCGCCCGCACCCGGTCGCGGTTCTCCAGGACAATACATTACCTTCCTGGGCAAACCATAGTTCGACTCGAAGTATTTGTTCCACTGCGTCACAGCCGTACCATTCGTGTAGTAGATATACATGAATCCCGTATAATCCGATTCATACATTATTTGCATCATGGCACATTGCTTCTGTCTTGACATGCAGTCAATGGTACGGGCCTTCTCACGGGCTTTCGCCAAAGCCGGCAGAAGCATAGCGGCAAGTATGGCGATGATGGCAATAACGACCAGCAATTCAATCAAAGTAAAGAAAGCCAAGTGCTGTTTTCCTGTCTTTCGTCCCCAAGGCATTACTGCGGAAATAGTCATTTGTGGGTATCTAGTTGACGTAACCAATAGGGTTTGAACCACTCGCCTATTTCTGTATGAACTTAATGTTTGAAAGGGATTGAGCATTGTGGAAGTAAATTGAAGTTGTTTTCAAATCAAATTAGTCCTGGGCAAGAAGACTAGTTACGTCAACTAGATACCCATATAGTCATTTTTGCACTCCAGTTCAAATTGCTTGATGATGGCAAAACAATCGTCTGCATATAACTATAATCTCCTTTTTTTGAACTGTCAACCATCCTCCTGTTTGCGTTTTGTGATATTCGTTGGCAAATCGTAAGGCGATGGATATTGAGGCAAAAAGGTTGCCAGCCCGTTCAGGCTGGATAGAGCAATGCCTTGATTTATCCTATAGAGACACCAAAGTCCTTAAAACTGCGTATATGAGACTGAATTTCACTGGTCTTGTATGGAATGGATGTAACAGAGAATTCATCTTCAACGTCATACTGACAAGAAAAAAACCAATAGCCTGGAAGACGTGCGAACAAAAACTCATGGGTCTGCCCGACTTTATCAGGCTGTCGTGTCGCATCAAGCAGAATTTCTCCTAGTTTGGCCTCATTTGCAGGAAAAAGTTGGGGAAGCGATACCTCGGAAACCCAGAACATTTCTGGCCATGCAAATCTGGTCAACACACCCTGCCAAAAAGACACACGGCTTACAGAATGACAAGTGTAGTCGTGAAAACATCTATTTAAAGCCAAGTTCTCTTCTTCAATAATCCCTTCGCCCTTCGTGTCAAGTTCTTCCCAGACCAGCGTCTTTTCTTCACCGGCGGCTGTCCTTGCCAGAGAAAAACAGCGATGCACCGAGGAGACACTTGTCAATCCTCGTTCATCCAAAAAATGAAAAATCGAAAAGGTGTCGTCAAATCGAAAGACCTCAAGGGAACGCGAAGATGCCAGTCGATGCTCATGCATACTCTATTTGAACACCAACTTGCTTTCGGCTGTCTGCCTATGAGCCTTTTCAAGGCGTCGAACAAAAACTTTCACTTCCCGTGCATAACTCTTATCCACACGCATGGATTTCAAATCATCACCAAACACCCTTTTCATTTTCGACAAGGTTGCTTTCGCGAAGTATTTTGTTGCTTCCTGTGGCATTTGTGGATAAGAGGTTATGTAACGGAAAAACTCGAGTGTGGGAACGTTTGCTCTCTAATATATCCTACCCCGTCTTTTTTACAATTGTATGAGATTATTATTTCGCACGGTGTTGTTTTTACTTTTCCGGGGCAGTCCAGACGATGACCTCGGACTTTTTGGGGACAAAGCCGTGGTTGCTGCCCTGAACCCAGCGGATGCTCTTTTTCGGCGTCGCCAGATTCCGATAGGAGATGGCCAGGCCGGACGGCGGACAGGTGTAATCCCCCAAGCCAGCGCGCTGAATCGTCACCTTGGCGGTCTTGATTCGCTTCGCCATGAAAACAGGGTCGTAGTAATCCAGTCCAGGAACATACTGAATCCGCCATTTTCCGTCGAGGCGTTTCGCCTTCGTGGAGCCAGCCAGGTCACAGCACCAGGTGATGGAGGGCAACGCGACAGTCACGTCAGGGTCGAGCGCAGCCGCCCACATCGTCTGAAGCCCGCCTTGGCTGCCGCCGGAGGCAATCAGGTCTTTTCCATTCCATTCGGGACGGGTTTTCAGGTACTCCATGGCTCGCAGGGCACGCAACACCATGCCGTTGAAGAAGCAGTTTTCAGGGTCCTTGTTCTGTTCAGGGTCGAAGGCGTAGGAGTATTTTCCGCTTCTGATGGACCCGAAGAATCTCCGATAGTATTCGTCGTCCCGTCCCAGTTCCTGACCATGCGCATTGAGCCTCAGCGCCAGTTCCCTGGACTCGACCTTGCCTGGGACACCCTGGGGGTGGGCGCCATAGCCAAAGAACGTAATCCTGGCGGGAAGCGACTTCTCCCCGGCATCGTCCGGCACTATCAGGTAGCCCGTGGCGGGGCGAGGCCCCGCGCAGGGAATGGAGACGGCGTAGATTTTGCCCCCAGTCACAGAACGAACCAGTTTGCATTCGGTCTGCTCCTTGAATGGAACGGCGGCAAGGCGCTGCTTCTGGCGTGCCCAGAACGCATCGAAGTCGGCTGGTTCGCCGCAGTCGGAGAGTTGTTCTGGCTTCACCGCCGTTCCCGCGTAATAGGCGATTCGGCTGGCGTTCCCGCTTTTGTCATCCCGCAGAATGGGCTTGTCGGCGGAATCCACCAATTTGACTTCCACGTTGACGAAGCCAGGCTGGTCAAGCGAGGTTTTGACCGTCAGCGTCTCCGTTGCAGGAGCCTTGCCTGAGAAGGTCTTGCCGTCATCCCCACGCCGAACATAACTGAGGAAGCAATTTTCAGGAATGGATTCACGGGGTTCCAGCCGAAACGTGTAGGTCATCTCCTCGCCAGGCTGGTAACTCAATGCCGAACGGTTGGTTTCACCAATGATTTCCAATTGCGGATAAAAATCGCCGAATGCCGCTGCGGCGAGGAAGAACAGCAAGCATGCCAGTCCCCTGCGCCATGTCATCCGCCCAACGTTGAAAGCACCCGAAAGATTCTTTGCCATGTCAATCATTGCGAATCTCCATATTGTCATTGTGACAGCACTCCAGTTTGTCTGAACATAACTATAACCTGCCTTATGCAGACTGTCAACCCATATTATGTTTCGTTTTGTGATATTCGTTGGCTGTTGGTAATTGTTCTTGCTGTGCGCTAAGGACGGAAAGGACGGAAAGGACACAAAGGACACAAAGGACGGAAAGGACGGAAAGGACGGAAAGGACGGAAAGGACGGAAAGGACGGAAAGGACGGAAAGGACGGAAAGGACGGAAAGGACGGAAAGGACGGAAAGGACACA
>JAFRLP010000345.1 GCA_017431185.1 Victivallales bacterium
GTTCATTCTGAGCCAGGATCAAACTCTCCGTTGCGAAAAGCATGACCTGACGATTCAGGTTTCTACTGTTTCAAAAGACCCCGCGGCATCGCCGCGGGGATGTCTCGGGACCGGGCAGAGGCCCGGTTCCCGCACGTCGCATTGCGCTGTTCCGTTGCCAAAGAGACGACACGCCCCCCGAAAGGGCGTGCCGCATAATATGCCACGCGAAAAACGGATTGCAAGCCCGGAACGCGAAAAAAGACGAAAAAAAGGGGAAACCGGCGGGCGGCGGGCCTCCGCGTCCCCCGGACGGGGCGGCGGGACGGGCGCCAATTGTTAATTGTCAACTGTCAATTGTCATCGCCCTAAGGCGGCGGATACGTTCCGCCAGAGGGGGATGCGTTGCAAACAACGAGCCGAAGCGGGGGAAGCTGATATACATGGAAGCAAGGGTACTGCCGCCAAGCTCCTGCGCATCCTTTCGCGTCATACCTTTTTCACAATTCTGAAGAACCTCAAGTGCATCGGCAATACCATCGGACTGGCCATTAACTTTCGCGGCAAAGGCATCCGCGGCATATTCACGCTTGCGGGAAATCGCCATTTGCAGCAGTTGTCCCACCAGGGAAACCAGTGGTTGCAACAGCAGAGCCAGCAACACCAGCCCGCCGCCTGACTTTGACCGTTGCCGATGACTCCCGCCGGAGACATAATACACGCCCATCGACAAGAGCAGCGCAGAACTGATCAGCCCGGCCACCAGGGTATTGAGCTTGATGTCGCCGTGCTTGACATGCCCCAGCTCATGTCCGATAACTCCGGCGATCTCATGCTCGTTCATCGTATCCAGCAATCCCTGCGTCACACAGACGAACGCCGACTTCGGCGACAGGCCACTGGCGAATGCATTCGGAGAGCGCGTATTGCTCACATAGAGGGGTGGAACGCAAGGCAACCCGGCATTGTTCGCCAATTTGGCGATGATTTCCTGGCAATGCCGTTCCTTCGTCACATTTGGATTGGCAGGACGTCCGCGCGTGAGTTTTTTGATTGCCGCATTCGCAGTGAAGATTTGAATCGGAACCATGACGGCCACCAGAATCAACGCAATGCCAACCCCCATCTCGACATTGCCAAGTGCCCTGCCTAGAACCACTCCGAGAAAGACAACCACTGCCGCAAATGCCAGCAGCAACAATGCGCTGCGAACATTGTTCATGAAAATTGCACCGTTCGGATTTTCCATGCCGGATAATATAGACCGGAAACCGTGACTTGTCGGGCGCTTTGTATTGGACACTTCGCCGCCAATCCCGCAAATACCTGAAATTCCTGTGCTTTTTGAGATTGATGCGACTATATGATCCAGCGGTTGCAAGACTGTCATGGATGGCTAATGTAACGCCAATGGAACGTCGTGAAGCCTACATCGCTATGAACCTTCTGCCGGAAATCGGTCCGGCACGTTTGCGCATTCTGCTGGAGCATTTCCCCGACCCAAGGCATGCGCTGGGCGCACCTGTGGAGAAGCTGCAGTCCATCCCCCGCCTAGGTCAGCGTGGGGCACAGATCCTCCACGATTGGGAGCGCCACTGTTCCCTTGTCCAGGAGATTCGTCGTGCAGAGCAAAGCGGCGTCTATTTGGTCACCTGGGAAGACTCGCCTTACCCCGCCATACTGAAGGAAATCCATGATCCTCCAATCTGCCTTTACGTGCGCGGCGACCTGTCTGCGCTGCAAAACAGTTCGCAAACATTGGCAATGGTCGGATCACGCTTTACCACCGCATACGGAGAGAGCATCGCCCAAAGCCTGGCGTCCAGCGCGGCGCAACAAGGCTGGATTGTCGTCTCAGGATTGGCCCGCGGGATCGACACCGTATGCCATCGAAGCGTGGTTGCGGCCGGCGGCCGTACCATCGCCGTGCTGGGAAGCGGTCTGGACCGGTTGTACCCTCCGGAAAATGTCGAGCTATGCCGTTCCATCGTCCAGCATCATGGCGCAGTCATCTCGGAGTTTCCGCTGGGGACCTCACCTGACCGGCAGAATTTCCCCCAGCGGAATCGTATCATCTCGGGACTGTCGCGAGGGACTCTGGTCATCCAGGCCAGCCTGAAATCCGGGAGCCTGATCACCGCCGCCCTGGCCAGCGAACAAGGTCGGACAGTTTTTGCGGTGCCAGGCAGGGTAGACTCGCCGCATATGCAGGGCTGCCATGCGCTGTTGAAAGACGGCGCCAGGCTGGTGGAGTCATTTCAAGATGTTCTGGAAGAATTTTCCATGCTCCCATCTCTGGCTGACACGAGGCGACGCCGCGAGGAGTCAGAACACGAGTCCATGCAGCGCAACACGCCGATTCCCCTGCCCCTTCTGGAATACCGTCTTTGGGAAGCCATCGGTACCGCGGAGATCGGGATTGACGACCTGGTCGCCGAACTCCAGATGCCCGTCTCCGCCATCCTCGGTGCCCTGCTCTCGCTGGAGATCAAGCAGCTCATCCACCAGCTGCCCGGCAAGCGCGTCCGCCGGGTCCAGGAACGCCATGCAATACCGCAAGGATAACCCGTCATTTGCCCGTTGACAAAATTCTCGTTATATTTTAAACATACACATGCACACATGCACGTGGGAGGTTCCTCCCCATTGCATTTCCCTTTCCCCGCGCACAAGGCGTATGGCGTTTTTGTGCGCCAACCATTCTTCCATTATTTATTCAACCACTGCCATGGCAAAGCACCCATTGATGATTGTCGAGTCCATCACGAAATCCAAGACCATCAGCAAGCTGCTGGGGTCTGGGATCACCGTGAAAGCCTCCATTGGCCATATCTGCGACCTGCCGAACGGCAAAGACCTCGGCGTGGACCTCGCCCATGATTTCAAGCCGAACTATGTGTTGACCCCCCAGGGGCAGCACGTCATCCGCGAATTGCGCGCCGAGGCCAAGAAGGCGGATGAAATCTACCTGGCCACCGACCCGGACCGCGAAGGCGAGGCCATTGCCTGGCATCTCCAAAACTACCTTCGCGACTATACCAAGGGGGCCTTCCACCGAATCTCCTATCATGAAATCACGAAGAATGCAATCCAGAACGCCTTCCAGCACCCCGGCCAGGTCGAGCAGCCGCTGGTGGATGCCCAGCAGGCCCGCCGCATTCTGGACCGCCTGCTCGGCTACCAGGTCAGTCCATTGCTCAGCCATGCGGTGAAGAAGGCCACCAGCGCCGGCCGAGTCCAGTCCGTCGCCTTGCGGTTGATTGTGGAACGCGAGCGTGAAATCCAGGCCTTCCAGCCGGTCGAATACTGGAATCTCGATGCCATTTTCAGCCCCCAGAACACCCCGGCGACCAAACTGAAGACGCACTTGACCCGCCTGAATGGCGCCAAGGCGGAAATATCCACGGGACAGCTCGCCAACGCACTGGCTTCCGCATTGCAGAGCCAGGGGGTGTACCACCGGGTTGCGCGCATCACCAGCACGCCGCGCATCCAGCGTCCGTATCCGCCCTTTATCACCAGCACTCTCCA
>JAFRLP010000346.1 GCA_017431185.1 Victivallales bacterium
AACCAATTCGGTTTGGATTGCAATACCAAATCGGTATAAAAGAGAAGAAAAGTTATGGAAGGTTTTGGAGAGCGTTTAAGAGAGCTTAGAGGCGGTAAATCACAGGCTTCTTTTGGAAACGCTGAAGAGGTGCGAGAAATTGCGCAGGGTGTCGTCATCCAGAAAGTCATGGATGTCATTGACGATGCCCTTCATGCGGTCGCGCACGGGCTTGTCGACTCCCAGAATCACCTCGTTGACCTTGACGGGGAAATGGTCTAGGTTGACCTTCCAGGAATTCTCGACCAGGGCGTAGAGATTCAGGTCAAAGTAGCGTCCGCATCCCAGGACTTTCTGGAGACGTTCACTGGCGATGACGCCGCCCAGGTTGCTGCCTCTGTCCCAGATGCAGGGCTTCATGCGCTCCAGCGTCCCGTCGAAGGCGTATTTTTCGCTGGTGAGGTGCTGGTTCTGGCCGAGCAGAAGCAAGACCTCGCGCCCTGCCGCCAAGTCCTCGAACAGCGCGTCGTCAACGACCTCGCGGACAACCAGGTTCTGGGCGGGAACCGCCGGCTCCAGCACGGGATAGACCCACAGGTTCCAGGAGTTGGTCAACGTGACTTCAGGAGACTTGAAGCATGCCGCCAGGGCAATCTCCTCCGCCGTATCCCGGCTGACCTGGAACGAGGTGCGCAGCGTGAGGATTTTCTGCAGTCCGCCGACCAAGGTGACGTCCTTGCCGGCGTAGAGCGTCTCCCTGCGTCCGTCCCCGCGCACGGCCTCCAGCAGAATGTCGCCGCGGAGGGCTGGCTGCTCCAGGAAATCGGAGACGTAGAGGTCACAGGCGAGTTCCTCCCCCGACCGCAGCACAGGGCTGGGCAGGTCAACCAGAATGGCGGCATTGTCGTTGAACTGCCTCATCCAGTCGGCGGGAATGTACTTGTCATCGTCAAAGCAATCCACAATGCCGTTCTTGTTCTCGTACTTCAGGCAATCGGCGAACTGGAGCATCTCGAAGCCGCACAGCGAGGAGAGGCGGCACTTCTCCAAATACGTCTTGACGCACGCCATCTTGAACTTCTCGGAGGCGGCGACGTAGTGCGGAAACACCTCCGTCAGTCCCTTGCGGGCGATGAGTTTGGGCAATTCGTCCATAAAGCGGGGTCGTTTGATGCCGTTGTCCGCCAGATACTGCGGCCCCACCTTGGCGCAGAATGCGTCAAACTTGTCCGCCAGTTTCCGGAAGTCGGGTATCTCGATGTAGTGGACTGCCTCATGCGCCAGGGTTGGCCGGGCGGGCACGACCGTGCGGTGAACGCGGCTCCGCGCGTCCCCCAGGCTGGTCTCCGTGTCCAGCGGAACATCGTAGGCGGAGCCGTTGATGAGCCAGGGCGCCTCCACATGGAACATGTCGGCGTGTTTGCCATACGGGAAGAAATAGGCGACGTGCTGGCTATAGACGTCCGCCGTGTCGCGGTCGAACTCCCCCCAGCCGGAGTTGTCCATGATGAGTTTCCCCGGGGCGAGCCGGCGCCCTTCCTCGTACAATGCCCGCACTTCGGGGAAATGCCCCGAATTGTGCATCTCGTTGCCGATGCAGAAAATGGCCATGGACGGGCAGTTGCGGTAGCGCAGAAGCGTCTCACGCCAGGCGCTGTTGTCCATCGACAGGTTCTTTTTCTCGCCGTTCTCATCCCGTTCGTATGCGAAACCGATTTCGGCGTGGATGAACAGCCCCTCCTCGTCCGCAGCCTCGACGAATTCAGGCCAGGGAATGGTGGAGTGGAAACGCGCCAGATTGAAACCGTACTTTTTGGCCTGGCGGATGTTCTTGACTGCCGCCTCCTTGACCGTGCCCCCCGTCATGTTGGGATGCTCGTGCGCCGTGATGCCCCGGATGTATCCCCGCATATAGACGGGCCTGCCGTTCAGCAGCAAGGCCTGGTTGCCAAAGGGACGCAGTTCGCAGTACCCGAAACGCACCGTGCCCTCGTCCGACTTGAGGACATACAGGACAGGATGGTCGGGACTCCAGGCGCACAACCCCGATGCGTCGAAAATGTGCCGGAACATCCCCTCTCCCTGGGGACGGACAGCCAGCAGCGCCGCCCCCGTCGGCTTCCCCAACCTATCCTCAATGCAGGGATTGCCCAGGCGAACTGGCGAATCCGCAAACAGAATCCCAGCCCCAGTTTGACATGTGATGCAGACGTTTTCCATTGGTTGCTCGTTTGTTGAATGCTTTGCTTGGACATGATGACCTCTACAATATCCCGTTTTGGCCGTTTTTCAACTGTGCCCCGGGCAAAAAACCGAATGCCTTTCTTTCGCCCAAATGCGTTAATTTCGGCGATTTCAATGGCAATAGACAAAACTGGCTGTACATTAAGGAGTGCCACCTTAACCAGGAGTCGAAACATGTCCCTACCACAGAAGATTGTCAATGAAGCGGAACTGGAGCAGTTGCTGAGCGACCCGCCAGCATCCTTGGTTGAAATGGCGTCGCGCCTGAAAGGCGACGTCATGATACTCGGGGTGGCTGGAAAGATGGGCGTGTCCATGGCCATGCAGGCCGTCAAGGCCATTCAGCAGGCGGGCGTGAAGAAACGGGTGTTCGGCGTGGCGCGCTTCTCACGCGGCGAACTGCGCGAAAAACTGGAACAGGCCGGCGTGGAGACCATCACCTGCGACCTGATGGACAGGCAGGCCATCGCCAAACTGCCCCTCGTGCCCAACGTCATTTTCATGGCGGGGCGCAAATTCGGCACCGAAGGCAGCGAGGCCCTGACCTGGGCGATGAACACACTCGCCCCCGCGTATGTCGCGGAACATTTTCGGGACAGCCGAATCGTGGCCTTCTCGACAGGCTGCGTCTATCCCCTGGTCGGCGTGGAGTCCTGCGGATGCACAGAGGAAATCCCCCCCGCCCCCGTCGGAGACTACTCCCAATCCTGCCTGGGACGCGAGCGCATCTTCCAGCACTACAGCATCACCAACGGCACGAAAACCCTGCTGTTCCGCCTGAACTACTCCGTCGATTTGCGCTATGGCGTGCTTTATGACATCGCCAGCGCGGTCTGGGAGGGGCGTCCCGTCGATAACACCGTCGGCTACTACAACGTCATCTGGCAAGGCGACGCCACCGCAGCGGCCCTGCAATGCCTGGAATGGTGCGAGTCGCCGTCCGCCGTCCTTAACGTGACGGGTCCGGAGGTGGCCTCCGTCGAGCAGACGGCATACCGCTTCGGAAAACTGCTGGGGCGCGACGTCACCTTCAGGCAGGAGCGCGCGGGCAACCTCTGCTACCTCAACAACGCCAGCCGGATGTGCGAGCGCCTGGGCTACCCCCGCGTTCCCCTGAACCGCCTCATCGAATGGCAGGCGGAGTGGATTCGCAACGGCGGTCGCGCCATCAACGCACCCACCCATTTTGAAGTCAACACAGGGAGATTCTGACATGAAGAGGATTTCTGATATCGACAGCCAGGTTTTGGCAGATTTCCGCAAGGGCGCCGTCATTCCCGCGCAACCGCTGGCGCTGGATGAGCATAGGCAATTCTCCCCCAGGCACCAGCGCGCGCTGTGCCGATACTATATGGACGCCGGCGTGGGCGGCATTGCGGTTGGAGTCCACTCCACGCAGTTCGCCATCCGCGACCCGCAAATCGGACTGTTCGAGCCTGTGCTCAGCCAGACGTCCGCCTTCATCGACCAATGGGCGGAACAAACGGGCAGACGCATCCTCAAGGTCGGAGGAATCTGCGGGAAGACCGAGCAGGCTCTCCGCGAGGCGCAATTCGAGAGCGACCATGGCTACGACGCAGGCCTGCTCAGCCTGGCCGCCTTCGCCACCGCCAGTGATGACGAAATGCTCGCCCACTGCCGTGCCGTCGCCCAGGTCATGCCCATCATCGGATTCTACCTCCAGCCCTCCGTGGGGGGACGGCTTCTGCCCTACTCCTTCTGGCGCGAATTCGCCACCATCGACAATGTGCTGGCCATCAAAGTCGCTCCCTTCAACCGCTATGCCACGCTGGACGTGGCGCGCGCCGTCGCCGAGTCGGGCCGGAACGACATCACCCTCTACACCGGCAATGACGACAACATCCTGGCTGACCTCCTCACCGAATACCGCGTGGGCGGTCGCGGCGTGCGGTTCCAGGGCGGTCTTCTGGGACACTGGTGCTGCTGGACAAAACGCGCCGTGGAACTGCTGCAGAAAGTCCGTGCCATCGTCGATGACCGAAAGCCCATTCCGCCGGAGCTGCTGGCCTTGGGACCGCAAATCACCGACATGAACGCGGCCATCTTCGATCCGCGGCACGGCTTCGCCGGCTGCATCCCCGGCATTCACGAGGTGCTCCGCCGCCAGGGCCTGCTCCCTGGGATCTGGTGCCTTGACCCGAATGAGACACTCTCGCCAGGCCAGGCGGATGAAATCACCCGCGTACACGACGCCTATCCGCATCTCCACGACGATGAGTTCATCACCGCCAATCTTGCGCGCTGGCTGAACGATTGACTTTCCAGGACGCCGACTCGGCAACGGAGCAGGGACG
>JAFRLP010000347.1 GCA_017431185.1 Victivallales bacterium
CCAAGAAGACCAGTTCACCGGCGCCGCTCCCTCACCTGAGCCAGATGCAGCCCGGACTTCAGTCAACCCGCGTCGGAAGAGTGGTCGAAACCGCCCGTCCAGAGGCGAAAACCAGCGGAGCGCCGCCAATGACCGGCGCGCCGCCCCGCCTCGCCACAGCGCTTCGCCCGCCAAAGACGATGGGGCCTCCCCAAACCGCGCCGGTCGCCCGCCCCGTCCCAACGCATCTCCGAACAAACCGAGGCCTCAAAGGCAAAGGGAGGAGGCTGCGGCAAGCCCATCAAGCCGCCAGGAGCCCAGCGAGATTCAGCACACACGCAATCTGGACATGACAGGCTGGCAAGTCCCCCAGGGACAGCGCGCCACGCCAGAGACCGTGCTGTTCCAGGACTTTGAGCTTGACCCGCGCATCCTGCGCGCCCTGCTGGAGGACATGGGCTTCCAGGCCTGCTCCCCCATCCAGGGAAAGGCATTGCCCCACGTCCTCGCGGGAAAGGATTTGGCGGGACGCGCACAGACCGGCACCGGCAAGACCGCAGCCTTCCTCGTCTCCATCATCCAGCGTTTTCTCCAGGAGGAGAAGGATTCGCGCGACCCATGGCAGCCCTTCTCCCTCATCCTCGCCCCCACACGCGAACTGGCCATCCAAATCGCCAAGGACGCGGAGGACATCTCCGCCTACTGCCCCGATTTCAAAATCACCGCCGTCTATGGCGGCATGGACTTTGACCGCCAGATGAGCAGCCTGGCCCAGGGAGTTGACCTGGTGGTCGCCACGCCTGGACGGCTCATCGACTACCTGAGGCGCCACGCCGTTGACCTCTCCAAAGTCAGCATCATGGTCATTGACGAAGCCGACCGTATGCTGGACATGGGATTTATCCCTGACGTCAAACGCATCTTCGGCTACCTCTCCAAACCCGAACAGCGCCAGACCATGCTCTTCAGCGCCACCCTGACGCCCGAAATCATGCGACTGGCCGCAGCCTGGATGCGTCCAGCCCCCGTCATCATTGAAATCGAGCCAGAGCACGTGGTCGCCGAAGGAATCCAGGAGACCACCTACGCCGTCTCCACCGCCGAAAAGATGCCTGTCCTGCTCTGGACGCTGAAGCACGAGGATTGCAGACGCGTCCTCATCTTCCGAAATCGCCGACGGGACGTTGAGGACCTCGCCAACCTTCTGCGCAAATGCCACATCCCATGCGAAATGCTCACGGGGGACGTCGAGCAGAAAAAACGTCTCCGCATCCTGGAGGATTTCCGAAACGGCAATGTCAAATATGTGGTCGCCACCGATGTGGCGGGCCGCGGCATCCACGTCGATGACATCACCCACGTCATCAATTACGACTTCCCTTACGAGGCAGAGGATTATGTCCACCGCATCGGACGGACCGCGCGCGCCGGACACCAGGGACGCGCCATCAACTTCGCCGACGAGGACAGCGCCTTCACCATCCCCGCCATCGAGGAGTTCATCGAGCGCCCCCTGCCCATCACCCAACCCGACGACGAAATGCTCGCCGTGGACGAGGCGACCGCCCGAGTCCTCGCGGCCAACCGCACGGACACCCACCACAGCCGCATCGCACACGGCAACCGCTACGGCGGACGCTCCTCCGCGCCACGACGCGGCGGCGCACCCCGCAGACGCCGCTAGTCCGCCAATGCCCGAGATTGTAGTCAACCAAGGAGACTCCCTGCACCCCCGCAGCCAGGAAACGCTCCCCGTCGTCCTGGTCCTGGATAACCTGCGCAGCGCCTTTAACGTTGGCAATATCTTCCGGATTGCCGAGGCGACCCGTGCCGAGGCCATTGTCGCCTGCGGCTACACGGCGTGCCCGCCGCATGACAAGCTGGAGAAGACCGCCCGCGGCTGTGACCGCATTGTCCCCTGTTCCCATGCGGAGACAGCGGCGGAGGCCATCCGCGCACTGCGTGAACGGGGCTACCGCATCTATGCCGTGGAGACAGTGCAGAATGCCCCGCCCTACTGGGAGGCCGACCTGCAATTTCCAGCCGCTTTCCTGCTCGGCAACGAGGCGCTGGGAGTCTCCCAGGATGCGCTTTCCCTCTGCGACTCCTTCCTCTCCCTGCCAGCGCTGGGCCAGAAGAACTCCATCAACGTCGGCAACTGCGCCGCAGTCATCCTTTTTGACTGCGTCCGCCGCACCGGGCTGGTGTGATCATGCGCTATCTGCTCCATTACCCCAAAAAAGCACCGCCTCCCTGGCGGCGCACCTACCATCACTCTCACGCGCCGGACTGGAGCAACCCTCTCTGGCGCAGGCGGAAACCGCTCTCCGACACCATCGCCCCATTGCGCGGCGCGGAGGATTTCCACCTCCGCCACGTCCGTTTTCCTGACGCCACGACCTCCCTTCTGCTGCTCACCGACCTGCATTGGAACGGGCGCCAAGTGAAGCGCTACAGCAAGTTTGCCGACGCCATTCGGCAACTGCGCTACGACTGGCTGCTCTTTGGCGGAGACCTCGCCGTCTATCCTAACCGAATGGAAGGGGCGCTGGCCTGGTTGAGCGACCTTCACCCCGTCAAGGGAACATATACCGTATTGGGAAACCGCGAATCCCGCCTCACCTGGCTCAACCATGACTACTGGCATGGGGCATTCACGGCACACGGAATGCGATGCCTCATCAACGAAAGCGTGACGCTGCAGGACAATCTCATGCTCTTCGGGTTGGACGACTCCCGTTTCGGGTACCCCGACTGGAGTCCGCTGAAGACGGCAAGGCGCCCGGGGCAAACCGTGCTTACCCTCTGCCACAACCCCGATGGAGCGGGAGCCAGCCCTGTCACGCAGGACATAGGCGACCTGGTTCTCTGCGGACATACCCATGGCGGACAAATATGCCTCCCATTCCTCGGGCCGCTCTACACATCCTCCCACTATGGCAGGCAATTCGCCCACGGCTGGCAGGAACGCTCTGACGGAACACTCCTGCTCACCATCGCCGGTGTCGGGGAGTCCGGCTTCGGCCTGTTTCACCGCAGGCTATTCTGCCCCCCCGAACTCCTGCTTCTGGAAATCTAGTGTCTGATTGCGCAAATATTTGCGCAATCAGACACTAGCCCCTTGCTGGCAAAAAAGCATTTGTCATTTAATCTTGGCGTGCCAGGCTGGGGGCTGAACAGGTACCAATAATCTTTCCTCGTATAGGTAAATGCAACGTTTGCCATTGCCTTGGGCTATTTGCTCAGTTCGCTGTCGCCGAAGGGGAGCACCGGCTGGCGCGGAGACCAGTCTGGCTGCTGATGGTGGCGGCACTTGTCCAGGAAGGCCAGCGCGGCGGGTAGCACGAGGTCGTGGCCTCCCTCAAACAGGGTGAGACGAACCAGACCGGATACACGACGCAGAAGGACGGTGTGTTTTCCGTAGGCGGGGTCACTCCCGTCCCAGCGCAGGTGCGACGGGACGGTCTCGGTCTCGACCATCGTCCGGATATCGGACTCCGCAATGCGGTCTTCTGGGGCCGCCACAGCGTTGAAGGCGCGAATGGCGTGGCTCACGGGGACGCTTCCCGTGTGCCCGTCGTGAATGCCGGTGTTGATGTCCAGGATGACCTGATTGGTCGCGGCTGGAAGCCAGGTCAGGGGGGAGCGTTCCTCGCAGCGCAGGCGCGCCAGCAGACTTTCGCCGGGGTTGCCGCCAACGGCGGCCTCAATCTCCAGGGCGTAGGGACGGCAATTCTCCTTGGGAAGGCACTGGTCGTGCCAGGCCTCTATGTCAGAAATGGGGCACCAGGAGGAGACTCCGGCCCAGGCTTTGGGGGTGCGTCCCGCCATCAGCAGGGAGGCGTGTCCGCCGCCGGAGCCGCCCGCCAGGTAGATGCGTTCCGGGTCGATGTCGGAGTGTTCGATGGCGTATTGGCGTGCGTCCATGAGGTCGGTCACCACATAGTGCGAGCCCATGGCCTGGCCACTCCAGTTGGGGCCGCGGAAATTCGGGTAAATCAAGTCCCATCCCATTTTCTCGCAGACATCGCGGAAACGGTCAAAGCCGTCGCGGAAACACATGCTCCAGGTGTGGAGACCAACCAGGAGGGGACGCGGGCCGCTCACCTCCGCACGGCAGAAGTAGGCGTCCTGGAAGGAACCGTCGGCGCTGGAGGGAACAAAAACCTTTTCAACTTTCATTGTGGCGTGTTGGGTTGTGGTTGTCGATGAACAGGGTCAGGCAGGTGTCAGGGGAAGATGGAAGAATTGGATGGCGTTGTTGCGGCAGATTTTCCGCCAGACGGCGGTTGGGAGCCGTCCAGACTCGTGGAGGTCGTCGAACCAGTGCTTCATCTCGAAGGTCTGAGCGATGTTGCAGTTGTCCGATCCGTAGAAAAGCCTGTCCTGGAATTCGGTGAGGAACTGCACGGCGAAGCCGACGTCGCGCCTTAACTGACCGAAGGCGTCGGAGAGTTCCCCATACAGGTTGGGAAAGTCGCGGAACAGTTGCTGGACGACACCCTCGCCCTCCACCGGCCCCTGGGGTGCGGGCGACCCGCTTGGCAGGCCGTTGGCCAGGAAAATGGGCTTACCCTGGGGGGGACGTGGGCGGGACGTGTATTCGGCCCAGAAAATCGGGCCGTGGGCGATGAATTGGAGATTGGGAGAACGCTGAAGCGTATGCTCCAAACCGGGCAGACCTGGCTGGTCGCACAGGCCAAAGTCCCCTGTGGGGCGGTCTGAACCGTCTGTGGTGACAGGAAGCCCCACCAGTTCCGCGCAACGGAAGAGGTTCTGCACCCTTTCGTCCTCAAAGGGCAAATTGGGCATGATTTCGCCGACGCCTTTGCACCCTTTCTCCTTGTAGTAGGACAAGACGGCGTCGAGGGGCGCGTCCGCACGGTTGATGAGTGCGCGCGGGTCAACATTGCAGAACGGGAAGAAACGGTCGGGATGATTTTCCACCATTTCCAGGATATCCTCATTGGCCTGTGGCAGATATATCTCCGAGTTGACCACCGGCAATAGCGCACCCATCTCAATGCCGTGCGCATCATAGCGCTCCAGCAACTCCTGCGGGTTGCAGAAACGGGTCACGAAAGGCAGCGGAAAACGGTAGCAGTGGGCGTGTATGTCAATGTAACGCATCTCTTCTTGTTCCGATTCAGAAAATCAGGCCACTTCAATCCGCGAGGCCTGAAGGTCTCGCAGGAAGGCTGGGGGGCCTCGTTTGGCTCGTCAGTTCCTTACATCAG
This sequence comes from Victivallales bacterium, assembly GCA_017431185.1. The sequence goes on from JAFRLP010000347.1 coordinate 5,217, forward strand.
GCCAAGTTCCACAGTCGCCCTTGCCGGCAATTTGCCGAAGCGGAGCAGACCGTCCTGGAAGTTGTAATCGACCTCCGCGCCATCGATTTTCACGAATGTCGGTGCGAAGGAGAGCCGCAGTTCCGCGTTGTCCATCTCCACATCGTAATCCGTGTACAATCTCAGAAAACCTTTGCGTTTTTCGAGAGTGGACATATCAATGCGGAAATTGGAGTCCAGCACCTGCGGCCCCTTGTCCTCATTGACCTGGAAGAAGCGTGAACTGTGCGGCTGCAGTTCAAAGGAGACCTCCTTGGCGAAGGGGATGACCTCGCCTGACCAGATATCCGTCAACAGGAACTTTGACCGTTTCCACCCCAGATTCAAATCATCAGGGGCAAAGGCGACGGTCACGGGCCTGTCCTCGCAGTTGAAGATGGCGACCGAGCAGTCCGGCAGACAATCCTCGTAATCCTTGACACAGAAATGCGGGAACTCATTCCAGAATATCCTGGGAATGGGGTTCGCGTGGTCACGGTAGTTGTAGCGGGCGAAATAGACATCCACGCCATTGTTGGGGCAGCAGGTGACCTTGCGAAGGGCGGCCAGCCTGGGCGAGTCCGCCGGAGCCTTCGAGAGGCGACCCGCCAACTCCACCATCGAGTGGGTGATGAGGCAGTAGTTCAGGCAGAACAGCGCCTCCTCGTCATTCAGTCCGGGATAAAGCCCCACACCGTCGCTGTTGGGAACAATCAGGTCGCCCGTGCGCGTGGCGAAGCAGGCAGCCCCCCACAGGAAGGTGGTTTTCACGTTATCCCACTCGCCCGTCCCGATGTCGATGCCGTAGCGGTAGTTGGTGTAGAACTCGCCCAGGAAGGGGTTGCCCATCACAATGTCGCAGCCAGTCTGGAAATGGGCGTCCTCCGGAAGCCTCCTGCGGAATTCCTTGAGCCACCAGTCGCGCATCTCATAGCCGGAGCGGTCGCGCTCCCCTCGGTAGAGGTCGTTGCTGTCCTCAAAGGCATAGCTCCAGAAATCCTGCTTGACTCCCTCAAAGCCATATTCGGTGATGAGTTTGTCCAGCGCCTTGGTCATGTATTCACGCACCTCCGCCTTGCTGGGGTCCAGCGGGGCAGAGCCTTTGACGCGGTAGTCATAGTCGATGAACCATTCGGGATGCTCTTTGTAGATGGGGGTCTTCTTGCTGCAGAAGCCGCCAATCCAGACGGCGGGGCGAAGCCCCAGCAGTTTGACCTGGTTGGTGAAATGACGCAGGCCCTTCGGGAATTTTTTCTGGTCAACGCCCGACTCCCCCTCGTAAGGCACGCCCAGACCATGGGCGGGCGGCACATTGACCGCGTAGCCGTCATCCACCTGGATCCACTTCACGGTGGGGAAATTCTTCTTGAGAAAGCGCGCCTCCTCCAGCAGCATGTCCTCGCTGATGTCGCGGAAGATTCCGTCGTTCCAGGAACCCCAGACCAGGCTGTGGCGGTTGACGTCCGTCGCCCCGTGCAGAAGCGGAAGACGCCGGCGCAGGACTTCCGGGTATTCGCCGAAGATATTCTCGAGTTTATCGCATCGCCAGGCCGAGCCGATGTAGAATTCATCCTCCAGGATTCGGCCTGGAGCGGTGTGAAGAGCGCTCAGGTCCTTGAAACTGGAGTAGGCGGTCAGCGTGACGCACTCCTTTTTGTCGTGGGCAACCAGGTAGTTGTGGTAGAAGACCTTCTGCGACAGCATGCCGTGGACAAAGCCTTCAACGGCGAAATAGTTGCTCAGCAGAATGGCGGGGAACGGCTGATAGGGGGAACGCCCGATGCGCTTGTGAACCACCCCCGGGTCCGCCCAGCGGTTGCCCGCCTGGAAGTCGAAACGGCTGTCCTTGGCGTCCTTGGCGGTGCGACGGTAGTCAACCGGAAAGGTCATCACCTCGTAGATGCGGGGATTCTCGGTGTGGTAGAAGTAGTCCGCATAAGCCTCTGGTCTTTTCCCGAAATACAGCCCCGTGATGCGCAGGCCGAGTTCGTTGACGTCACGCCATTCGCCGGAGACATTCTGGACGGTGCGGCAGACCTCGTATCCTCTTGGCGTCCTGCTGAAATGGAATTCCTCCGTGAACACCTTGCCGTACTCCAGCGTGAGCAGGTGATGCGAGGGATGCCGGACATCCTCCGGCGTCCTCTCCCAACTGGCGCTGGTGGGACGCAGTTCCTTGCCATCAATGACGACGAACGGAGAAAACGTGCAGCCCTCAAAGTCGTCCAGCGGAAGACTCTTCAATGCCTTCAAAACCATGCTTGCCTCCTTGGTTGGAAATAAAACCGCAAAACGAATGAGAATCTTGCCTCCTGACGCATATTTCCATCAAGAAATATACAGCATTTTAAAAATATTCCAACCTCTTGCCTTGAAAAATCGGAGGAAAAGGTGATATTGTAGGGTATGCCGAAATCCAGAATGGCGCACAAGCGTGCGCCTGGCGTGTCGGCGGTTCTAACCCAGTTCGTCACATCATGCTCGAAATCACCAATGTTCGCCAGGGTGCGATTCTGAATCACAACCACGGTCAGGAAACCAAGGACTCGCTGGTCATCCGCCTGGAAGGCCTTTCCGACGCAGGATATCCCGTCAAAATCAATGGCGTGCCAGCCGTCATGGACGGACGCCGCTTCGCCTGCGAACTGGCCTTGACAAAGAAACTCAACGCCGTCACCGCCTCCGTCCTGACCCCCTTCGGCACCTTCTCGCAGGAAATCACTCTGGTCTGGGACAAGGCCTCCTTCAAGCGGGTCAACTGCTACATCGACGACCACAGTTTCTTCTGGACGGATTTGGCGAAGCAGCGCCCCGCCCGTGCCTTCGACCACTTCTACCTCGCGCATTTCAAGCGACTGCACGAACTCTACGGCTTCAAATGCACCTTCAACTGCTTCTACCGCAATGACCACGACAACGGTTTCCTGATGTCCGAAATGCCTGACATCTGGAAGCAGGAATTCACCGACAACGCCGACTGGTGCAAATTCTCCTTCCACTCCTACAGCGAATTCCCGGACCGTCCATACGTAGAAAGCTCCGCAGAGGAGTTCCTCAAGGACTATCGCCTGGTCAAGGAGGAGATTACCCGCTGGGGCGGCGAGGCGGCTTTCGGCGTGCCGAATGTCATCCACTGGGCCAACATCCATCCCGCCTGCGCACAGGCGCTCATTGACCTGGGATGCAAATGCTACAGCCGCAATTTCCGCCCCCGCGTCATGGGCGGCCCCAGCCTCGCCGACCGCACCAAGGGCGGCTGCATGGCGGAGGTCGAGAAGCGCTCCATGTCCAATGTCGACAAGGAGGCCTCCACCGAAGGTCTGAAACTGCACTACGATGTGCCCGCCGAGGTCGAGTACCTCACCAAGCACGGCGCCTATTACGACCCCGCCCTGGGCATCTGCTTCGCCACGGGAATCTTCTGCGGCAACCTGGTTCCGCTGGACAAGACCATCGAGCGGCTCACCGCAGGGCTGGAACGCCTCCAGGCCAACGGCGTGGAAGCCGTCCAGTACGGCAGCCACGAGCAGTACTCCTTCCCCTACAACTCCAACTACCAGCCTGACCACTTGCAGCGCATGGAGACAGCCGCCCGCTTCTTCCACGAGCAGGGCTACCAGCACATCTTCTTCAACGATGGCTTCCTCGGCAACACCGCCTGGGAGAAGTAGGCGAAGTCCTCCCCCTGAAAATACGCTTTGTCCCAAACCATCAACCCAAGGAGACCCCAATGGCTTGTTTTGTCGTTCCCGCAGCGGAAGCGGTCGTGACCACGATTGCGACCAAGATGCTTGAGAAGAAAGAGGCCGCCGCCCAGAACGGTGGAGACGCTTCGTCCGCCACAATCCCGTTTTCCAGGAAACTGAAATGGCTGAGAACGATGCTTTGGGGAGGTTCGGCGCTGCTGGCGTTCGAGCACGTGTGGCATGGCGAGGTGGTGCCGTGGTTCCCGTTCCTGACGGCGGCTGGCAATCCCGAGGACACGGCTGAAATGCTCCACGAAATGGCCACCGTGGGTGTCACGATGGCGGTTCTGGTGACGGTCGCCTGGCTGGGGATGCTGGGCGTTTCCTCTCTCATAGAGAAAAGAGCCTCCCAAAAGCAACTTGTCCAAGGATAATTGCTCGGAGGTTGCCAATGACACTGCTCATCACTGTTTTTGCGGCCATCATCAGCACCATCGTCTGGTATCAGTCATCAGCCCGTGAGGAGATGAAGCTGAGCGTACTCTGCCTGACCTATTGGGGAGCCTCCCTGATGTGGTTCGTGGATGCCATCTTCGAATATGCGGAACTACACGAGAAGTTCTTCACCCCCTCGGCGGCAGACATGCTGAACGACGGTTATCTTGGCCTGTCGGTGGTGGCGCTGGGACTCATCATCTGGCTTGCCGTGCTGCTCATCAAGGATCCCAAGGGCGTTGTCAAGTCCGCCCTCTGCCATAAGGCAAATTGAGGGTGGCGGCGTCCCCGCCGCCGGTGC
>JAFRLP010000348.1 GCA_017431185.1 Victivallales bacterium
AAGGCCTGCTCGATGTCCTGCCGCGTCTTGTACAGGCAGTACGCCTGGACGCAGTTGAGTTCGCTTTTGTTGGTCTTCAGGATGAAAGTGCCGTTGTCCCTGTGCGCCTGGAGTGCCTCCGCCACGTCGACGGGGACAAGGCGCTCGTATTCCTCCTGGCTGAGGCGTGCCCTGTTTTTCCTGCGCCTGTGCTCCTCCGCCTCCCGCTTCTTCTCCATGGTGTTGTTTGCCTTCTTCTTTCTTGTTATGAAGTCCACGGCCTCGTCGTTGGCAAGGCTCATGTCATAATACAGGAAAAGCCTCTCTCTTCCCGCCGGATATTCGTTGCAGTATATGGCGCGTCCGCGGAACTTGAAGACCTTCTGGTACCTATCGGGCGAGGACGGGATTTCAGGGATGTCGGCGCACCCGCGCCGCACGGCGAGCACGTAGCCCAGCGAGGCGTCCTCAAGCGTCGCCTCGTTGAGTTCGCTTTCGAAGCCCTTGTCGGCGATGACCGTCACATCTCTCCTGCGCAGCCCCGCGTCCGCCACGATGTCGGAGAACGCGCTCACGTCCGGCACGTCGCCCGCATATTGCTTGTAGTAGACCGGCAGCTTCCCGGGACCCGCCACGCTGAACATGTACAGGAGATTCACCTGGGGGAGGAAGCGGCATCTGCTGTCATAGCCGACGCGGGCGTACTCCAGCGTGCCGAAGCCGCTTATCAGACGATGCCCGTCGAACATGACCAGCCCGTTGGATGGCAGGTCCCCTTTCATGTATTCGCGTATGGCCTCGCGGTTTGCGCCGACGTGGCGCAGCAGCGTGGCGACGCGCCCCGCGCTGAGGGAGAGGCCGCCGAGGCACTGCGAGACGAATGACGTGCCGTAGTGGAAGTCCATCCGCCTGAAGCGCGACTGCTCCTTGCATTTCAGGAGCGCCATGCCGAATATCTCGCGCCAGCAGTCCGGGAACAGCGCGGCCAGACGGCTCCGCATGGAGGCGGTCAGCCTCAGCAGGAAGGCGGTAGCCCCGTATTCGAGGTTCTCGATCTCGCCGACGCGCAATGGCTGGAGAGGCATGGCGCGCTTGCTCGGGGACAGGCCGCTCTCGGTTATCGCGCCCAGGCAACGGCCCGACTTTTTTCGCTTCCGCTTCCTCTCCTTGTCGTAGACGCTAAGACGTTCGTACAGGTACCAGTGGGTTCCGATGTGCTTGATCTCTGTCCCCGCTGGGCGGGCGAACTGTTCTATCCAGATTGGCTTCGTGCTCATTTTAAGGTCTCCCTAATTAGGTTGCCATAAAATAGCACATAAAAAAAGGATTGCAAGTCTGCAACCCTCTTTTTATCAAAAAAATGTGTTTCTTGGCTAAGTTTTTTGGGGGCACCCTAAAATGAATGGTTCAGGTTAGGCGTTGCTGACCGTCAATCACCTCTGCATAAGGAGATTTCTCCTCCTTGATGAGAACTATGCTGCCAAGGAAGTAATCTTCATCCTGGTTGTTCTGCGAAAACCCCAGCAGGTCTTCAAACAAATCCGTGACCTCATTCTCCGTCCAGGCATACGGACGCTGGTATGGCGGAATCTTGAATTCAAAGTCCGAACTAAAGATTTTCGCCAGCGGGTATTCTTTCCCATTTATAATGTTGCTCATGATATTCTCCTAAAAGATGCTTGCTTTTCTTCAGTCCAGCCCTACAATGTCTCGGAAACGCTCGAAGAAAGCCTTCAATTTCTCCAAGACGCTTTCCCGCTTCAATGCACGGTCTCCAGTCGGAGTGAAGCGGGAGACAGGCGGCAGAATCTTCGTAATGGCGGTTCCCGTTGACTGCACATAACCATTTCGGAAGGCATCCTCCATGAACTTGACCGTCTCTTCCTTGGATAGGTTCTCCTCAGCAATGATTCTCTCCAGTTCCTCGCGCTTTTTCTCTTTGACGAAGCACACCCATTCATCATCGACCTCACTTGACGGATTCAAGGTCGCGATAAAGTTTTCTATGAGGTCCTTCTTGTTGCGCAGTTCTATGCTGGAGTCAATGGCACGCTCAATGTCAAGAACAATCTCCTTGTCCTTCAAGTGCCCTGCATGGTATCTGCGAATCAGCATCAGAATGTAGTCAATGTTGATTTCCACCTGCTTGATGAGTTCAATCTCAAAGACTATGTCGTCGTTGATGTTCTCCAAATCCTGCTTGTTCTTGTTGCGGAACTCCTCGTAAAAATGGAGATACAGCCCCTGGTAGTCCTGGAAATCGGCGGCGGACAGGATTTCCTGGCCTGCGAACGCATCGAAGACGGAAAGGATGTTCCTCGCCTTCAGAATTGCACCATACAGTTTGATGAACTCCTTTTGGCTGGTCTCCCCCACGATGTCGGCTGGATTGAAGGACGGGTATTTCTGAAGCAGTTCGGCGATAAGTTCTTCGTAGCCCTTGACATGTTTGCCGTCGTCGTTCTCATAGCCGTAGTAGTAGTCCTCGAACTTGCGCAGGAGCACCAGTCCGCCCGCCTCCTTGTCGCCAAAGAGCGCGATACTTTCATTCGTCCGCCTTTCCAGATTGCGGAAGCAGACGATGTTGCCGAAGGTCTTGACTGAGTTGAGAATGCGGTTTGTTCTGGAGTAGGCCTGTAGAAGACCGTGCATCTTCAGGTTCTTGTCCACCCAGAGTGTGTTCAGCGTGGTGGCGTCAAATCCAGTCAGGAACATATTGACCACAATCAGCAGGTCAATCTCGCGGTTCTTCATCCGCAGGGAGACGTCCTTGTAGTAGTTCTGGAATTTGTCGCTGGATGTGTCGTAGGATGTTCCGAACATCCCGTTGTAGTCCTGGATGGCGGCTTCCAGAAAATCCCGGCTGCTCTGGTCGAGGCCGCTGGTGTCCTCGGGATTTTCCTCGTCGATGATGCCGTCGTCCTGCGCTTCGTTCACGCCGAAGCTGAAAATCGTCGCCACCTTGATTCGCTGCGTGGGGGGCAAAGCCTCCATCTGCCGCTTGAACTCTTCGTAATAGAGTCTTGCCGCCTCGATGGAGGAGACGGCGAAGATGGAGTTGAAGCCGCGCATCCGCACTTTCTGCATGATTTCATTGATTTTACGACGGTCCTTGGCGGTCGCCACCGTCTCGACATTCTCCAGCCGGCTGAAGACGAACGTCTGGTCGTTGCGCTTGGTCTTCTGGGCGAAATGCTCCAGAATGTATTTGGTGATGAGCGAAATTCTCTGCGGGGCCATCAGGGCCTTCTCTCGGTCGATGTTCCACACCTGGGTGTCGTCGATGTCCTCCGCCTCCTTCATTGTGCTGATGTACTCCACGCGGAACGGCAGCACATTCTTGTCGTTGATGGCGTTGACGATGGTGTAGGTATGCAGGCAGTCACCGAAGGCCTGCTGGGTGGTCTGAAGGTCGGGGGCGTTGGAGCTGCTGGCGTTCTTCGCGAAAATGGGCGTCCCAGTGAAGCCGAAGATGTGGTATTGCCTGAAGCTCTTCGTGATGGCCTTGTGCATATCCCCGAACTGCGAGCGGTGGCACTCGTCGAAGATGATGACCAGATGCTTGTGATAGGCCGCGTGGTCGCGGTTGTGCTTGATGAAGGACGAGAGCTTTTGGATGGTGGTGATGATGATGCGGGCGTGTGGACTCTCCAGCTGCCGTTGCAGGATTGCGGTGCTGGTGTTGCTGTTGGCCGCGCCTTTCTCGAACTTGTCGTATTCCTTCATCGTCTGGTAGTCCAGGTCCTTGCGGTCCACAACAAAGAGCACCTTGTCAATGCAGGAGAGCCTGGCGGCGAGCTGGGCGGTCTTGAAGGAGGTCAGCGTTTTGCCGCTTCCCGTGGTGTGCCAGATGTAGCCGCCGCCCTCGGGCTTGCTGGTGAGGCGGTAGTTGGTGGCCACTTCGATGCGGTTCAGGATGCGCTCGGTGGCGACAATCTGATACGGGCGCATCGCCAGCAACTTCTTGTCTGACGTGAACACGCAGTATTTCGTCAGCAGGTTCAGCAGCGAATGCTTGGCGAAGAAGGTCTTGGCGAAGTCCATCAGGTCAGGGATGGGGCGGTTCTCCGCATCCGCCCACCAGGAGGTGAACTCGAAACTGTGGCTGGGGTTCTTCTTGGTCACGACATTGCCCTTCATCAGGGCGTGCGTATGGTCGTAGCGTGTGGAGTTGCTGTAGTATTTGGTCAATGTGCCGTTGGAGATGACAAACAGCTGCACATACTCGAAAAGACCGCTTCCAGCCCAGAAGCTCTCCTGTCCATAGCGGCGGATTTGGTTGAAAGCCTCCTTGATATCTACCCCACGCCGTTTCAGCTCAATGTGAACCAGCGGCAGGCCGTTCACCAGTACGGTCACGTCATAGCGGTTCTCGCGTTTGCCGCCTTCAGGCGTGTATTGGTTGATGACTTGGAGAAAGTTATTGTGGATATACTCCTTGTCGATGAGCCGCACATTGATGGTGGAACCATCATCCCGCGTGATGGTCTGGACATAATCCTCCTGAATCAGCGTCGTCTTCTCCTGAAGACCGTTGTTGGAGTTGGCTATGACGCTCGTGAAGAAGTACTCCCACTCCCTGTCGCTAAAGGTCAGGTCATTCAATTTCTCCAGTTGGCGGCGTAGATTGGCGATGAGTTCTCCCTCGGACTTGATGGGAAGGTACTCGTAGGCCTGCGATTGAAGCTGAGCGATGAACGCCTTCTCCAGTTCCGCCTCCGACTGGTAGTTGCCCGACCGCTTGTTGTCCGCCGAGACATATTTCGCGACAACCGTGCTCTCGGGATTCTCGGTAACGATGTTGTGCTGTTCCATGGGTATATCCTTATACGGCTGGCTTGAAGGTCAGAAGTTTGTCCCTGTAGTACTCGTACTGTTGCCGTCGAGCGTTCAACTCCGCTGGCAATCCCGATGACAAGTCGTTCACCAATGCGTCAAAGCGGTCTAAAATCGCGACAATCCGTTCCTGTTCGGGGAGAGGGGGAAGGGGAATTTGTAAGTTCTTAAGTTGAGATGCAGTGATTAGAGGCTGTCCTCCTCCTTTGGCGTATTTGTTTAATCTCTCATTATAAAGCAAGTAATAAATATAGCTACAATTGATTGAGTCTTTGACTCTTAAAATAAGAGTATTATCGGAAACATCATATTCTCCTGCGACAGTATAACAAAAACCACAATTAGCCCCAACACGAGCTACTAGGATGCTTCTGCCTGTATAAGCAGGGTGGTTTGTTCGAGATATCAATCCTGTTGAACCATAAACAGGATACGCTCCATCTGTCTGCCGTTCGGTATTCTTGCCTGAAGACACCGTAACAATCTCACCGAGTGACATCAGTCTTACCCCCCCCCGAATTAGTCTTGACTAACTCATTGAAATCCAGCAATTTATTCCGATAATACTCATATTGGCGGCGGCGAGCCTCCAGCTCCGCCTCAAGCTCCGCCTCCAG
>JAFRLP010000034.1 GCA_017431185.1 Victivallales bacterium
CGATGCGTCTGGACCAAGGCGGACATCTCTCCCATGGTCACAAGGTCAACTTCAGCGGGCGCACCTACAATTTCGTCGGCTACGGAGTGAATCCCGAGACGGAGATGATTGACTACGATGACCTGGAGAAACTGGCCGTCGAGAACCATCCGAAACTGATACTGGCGGGGGCGAGCGCCTATCCGCGCACCATTGACTTCGCCCGCCTGCGTCAAATCGCGGACAAGGTTGGTTCCTACCTGATGGTCGATATGGCGCACATCGCGGGTCTGGTGGCGGCGGGAGAGCATCCCAGCCCTGTGCCATACTGCGATATCGTCACCACCACCACCCACAAGACCCTGCGCGGTCCCCGAGGCGGCCTCATCCTGTGCAGGCAGGAGTTGCTCAAGAAGGTCAATTCCCAGGTGTTCCCAGGCCTGCAAGGCGGGCCGCTGATGCACATCATCGCCGCGAAGGCAGTGTGCTTCAAGGAGGCGTTGGCGCCTTCCTTCAAGGAGTACCAGCATCAAGTCCGCCTGAACGCGGCTGCATTGGCCGCCGCGTTGCAGGAGCAGGGCTTCCGCATCGTCTCTGGCGGCACGGACAACCACCTGATGCTGGTTGACCTGCGTCCCAAGCACACCACGGGCAAAGCCACGGCGACGGCCTTGGATTTGGCGGACATCACCGTGAACATGAACATGATTCCCTTCGACCCTGAAAAGCCCACCGTGACCTCCGGCGTGCGCATCGGCACGCCCGCCGTCACCACCCGCGGGATGAAGGAGCCGGAGATGAAGCAGATCGCCGGCTTCATCGCGCGGGTAGTCGATAACCTCGACAACGAGGCGGTCTATACCGAGGTCAAGAACCAGGTGCACGAACTCCCGGCGCGTGTCCCCATGCCGCAGTTCATCTGAAACGAATGCCAGCGCAGACGATTCTTCTGAACGAGGACACGGGCCTGTGGGACTCAACGCCCACCTACCTGTTTGACTATGCGGAGCAGTACCGGGAGTCCCCCAAAAATGCGGCTCTGCAATGGTTTCATGCCGCCCATTTTGGCCTGGGAGTCTCCTACGGGCTGTTCTCCCTGCTGGGCAGGGGGGCCGACCCGCTGGGAAGAACTTCCGCCCCGCTTGCGCTGGCGGATTACGAAAAACTCAAGGAGGGATTCACCGCCAGGCATTTCAACGCCACGGAACTGGTGGAGTTCGCCATCGCCAACGGGATGCGGTACCTGGAGTTCACCGTCCGCACCGCAGATGGCTTCTGCCTGTACAATTCGCAGGTCAGCGATTTCACCTCGGTGAAGGCCACGGCGAAGCGTGACCTGCTGGGAGAGCTGGCCTCCGTGTGCGAGTACCATGGCATCGGACTATGCCTGCGCTATTCGCATGGGCGCGACTGGCGACACCCGCATTCGCCGACCTCCAAGGCACCTGCCGAAGGCGGGGCGGACATCGAGCAGTACAACGCCTTCATCCACGACCAGCTGCATGAACTGCTCACCCAATACGGCCCCATCGCCGCCATCTGCCTGGACGGCATCGAGGATGCGCAGACGGTCGGCGAATCATTTCCGGACATCGACGACCTTTATCGGATGATCCACTTCCTCCAGCCCCAGACGCTGGTCTGCTATCAGCAGGGGCTAACAGGCGAGGAGGATTTCTTCTCCGCAGTTGACCAGTTGCCGTCTGACGCCGACGCCCCTGAAAAGCAGGGGCACATTCTGCGGCAGCTCGACAAGCCAAGGCAAATCCGCGCATCCATGACGCCTGGCGAATGGGGCTACCATGCGGAATATGACTCCCAAAGGCATCTCTCGCAAGACGATATCTGGCAACGACTCGAGAATGCGGGGGCAGCCAACTGCAGTCTTCTGCTCAACACATCACTATTGCCTGACGGGGGCATTGACGCCCGTGACCTCGAACCTATGCTGGATGCGGGACAGCGCATCAGCCGCCGCGGCTTCCCCGGCATTCATTGAGCGGCAATGGCGGCTGCGTCCGCCATGGATAATCCAATGCACCGAAACTCCATGCGGCGAAAGCAATTCACTGTTGCTTTCGCCATTGGGAGTTCCGGAGTTTGGGAGATGAGAGTACCCATGGCTGCCACGCCGCCAACACGATGCACGAAACAAAGGCGACGGCGGGGATGCTGTCACTACACCCCGTCAAATCCTCAGACCTTGAAGGGGGAGACGTTCCAGATGAGGTCGGAATAATCGCGGATGGTGCGGTCGCTGGAGAACTTGCCCGCGCGCGCCACGTTCACCAGGGCCTTGCGGTCCCATTCGCGCGGATTGCGGTAAAGTTCGGCCACCCTGTCCTGAGTCTGGGCATAGTCGCGCAAATCCGCCAGGAGCATGTAATAGTCCCCAAAGTCCAGCAGATTGCGCACCAGCGGCGCGAAGACGCCTGGCTGCAGAATGCTGAACACGTTCTCATTGATGGTGTCAATGACTTTCTGAATCTCCAGGTCGGAATAGTAGATGTCCCGCGGATTATAGGTCGGACGGCGGGCGGCGACCTGTTCGGAGCGCAGACCGAAGATGAAGATGTTGTCCTCGCCGACCTCATTGTGGATTTCGACGTTGGCACCATCCATCGTGCCGATGGTGATGGCGCCATTGAGCATCAGCTTCATGTTGCCGGTGCCCGAGGCCTCGGTTCCAGCCAGGGAAATCTGCTCGGAGAGGTTGGCGGCGGGAATGATCTGCTCCGCCAGGCTGACGCGGTAATCAGGCAGGAACACGACCTTGAGCTTCTGGCTGACGGTCGGGTGGTTGTTCACCGCCTCCGCAACGCTGTGGATAAGGCGAATGACCAGTTTGGCGGTCGCATACCCCGGCGCAGCCTTCCCCGAGAAGAGGAATGTGCGCGGCTGGACGTCAAGTTCGGGATTCTCGACCAGCCGATTGTAGAGCATGATGATGTACAGTGTCAGCAGCAACTGGCGCTTGTATTCATGCAGACGCTTGATCTGCACGTCAAACAGGGATTCGGGGTCAACCGTGATGTTGAGGTTGTCGGCGATGTATTTGGCGAGCCGCTTCTTGTTTTCCTGCTTGATGGCACGGAACTCCTGCATGAACTCCTCGTCGTCGGAGAACTCCAGCAAATCGGTTAGCTTGTAGAGATTGGTAATCCACGCGGGACCGATTTTGGAGGTGATGAGATTCGCCAACTTGGGATTGGACGCCAGCAGCCAGCGCCTTTGGGTGATGCCGTTGGTGACATTGACAAACTTGTATGGCCAGATTTCGGAGAAATCCTTGAAAATGACGTCCCGCAGGATGTCGGAGTGGAGTTTGGCAACGCCATTGACGCGCCGCGCCCCCACCAGGGCCAGGTGCGCCATGCGCACCGCCTTGCGGGGCTGCTCCTCGATGATGCTCATGCGGGCCAGTCTCGCCTTGTCGCCTGGGTAGCGGATGCTGATCTCCTGCAGGAAACGCGCATTGATTTCGTAGATGATCTGCGTATGGCGCGGCAGCAGCTTGGCAAAGCGCGAAAGGCTCCATTTCTCCAGGGCCTCGGGAAGGATGGTGTGGTTGGTGTAGCCCACGCAGGCGGTGGTGATCTTCCATGCCTCGCCCCAGCCCAGGCCCTCCTGGTCAAGCAGCAGCCGCATCAGTTCGGGAATCACCAGCGTGGGATGCGTGTCGTTGAGTTGGATGAACACCTTGTCCGAAAGCTCAGACCAGGAGTTGCCGCGCATCTTGTGGCGGCGCAGAATGTCGCTGAGCGTACACGCCACAAAGAAATACTGCTGGCGCAGGCGAAGTTCCTTGCCCTGGTCAATGTTGTCGTTCGGATACAGCACCTTGGTCAGATTCTCGGCCAGGACTTTGCTCTGCACTGCGTCCACATACGACCCCTTGTTGAAATTCTCCAAGTCGAACTCGTTGTCCGCCGCCGCTGACCAGAGCCGCAGGGTGTTGACGGTCTTGCCCGCATAGCCCACCACAGGAATGTCGTAGGGAATGCCCTTGACCTGCTCTGCTGGAACCCAATGCCACTCCTGGCGTCCATTGACCTCCGAGACCTTGACCTCCCCGCCGAACTGCACGAAGACCTCGCGCTCGGGGCGTTTGAATTCCCAGGGGAAACCATAGCGCAGCCAGTTGTCCGGCTCCTCCACCTGCGCCCCCTTGACAATCTTCTGCTTGAAGATGCCGTAGTCATAGCGCAGACCATAGCCCATGCAGGGGATGTCCAGCGTGGCCAGGGAGTCCATGAAGCAGGCGGCAAGCCGC
>JAFRLP010000349.1 GCA_017431185.1 Victivallales bacterium
CCAGCCGTTCCATTCGGGTGTTGAAGTCCGTCAGCACCTGCTTTTGGCTGGAAAGCGCAGTGTCCAGGTCATGCCTGACGGCATTGATGGCCGGTGTGTTGGCCAGTTCAGGGTCTGAAGTGGCCAGGGCGTCCAGGGCCATCTGCAATTCCTGGTACTGTTCGTGCTTGAGCAGTTCCTGAAGGCGGACAGTGGTGGCGGTGCGCCGTTGGCCGCGCTGGTGGATTGCGAAAGACAGCGCGATGGCCACCAGAATGCCCACCAGCACGACTGTTCCGCTGAATATCAGGACGGTTCGCCGCGTCTCGCCGCGTCTGATGAGTTCGTTCAGCCGTTCCTCGACCTGGCGCTGAAGATGTTCCGTGACCTCCGTGCCGTTTTCCACCAGTTTCGCCCATTCCTGCCGCAGTTCCATTTCCGTGGGCGTACCAGCCAGAAGTGCATTCAGATGGTCAAGTTCGTGTCTCTTCGCCTCTTCACGCGCCAGTCTTTCCTGTTGTTCCTGCAGGAATGCCTGCGCATTTGCCAGCGCCTCGTCCCAGCCGTCGGGCCTGCTCAGGAAAGCCTCGCTCTGCGCCAACTGCCCGGCTTGTTCCTGAAGGCGGGTGACCGCAGGGACGTCCCCTGTCTGGATGGCGTTGTCCAACTCCGTCAGCAGATTTTCGGCCTGGAACTTGAGTTCGGAGGTTCTCTCCTCCATCAATTTGGCCCGTACTTGCGAAAGCATTTGCGAGGGGACTGGCACCACTCTCTGCGGGTGGGCCAACTCCTGCTCATACAGGCTGCGGAGGGCTTGAAGGTCGTTGGACTCCAACGCCTGCTTCGCCTGGACGAGCACCGCCGGAAGCGCGGCCTCCTCCAGCGGACGCAGGTTCTCGCTCCAGTTGGGATTGCCGGCGTCCTGCTCACGCAAGGCGCGCAGCAGCCGTATGCACTCCGTGTGGTCCTGCTGATAAACCGCCCGACGATACTGCTTCAGCAGCGGCTCCAGGTTCTGCTCATTGGACACGGCCTCCCTTAACTGGGCAATCTGCTTCTCGTTGATTTCGGCGGGGACGGGCAGGTGCGCGCTTTCGCAAAGATTGCGCCATTTGCGGGCCTCCGTGAATTCCAGGGTCTTGCAAAGCTCCAGCAGGGGCGGCGCATTGCGGGCTTCGCCCACCGCCTCGGAGCGCATGCCGCGGTTCAGGTAATCGGCGCATCGGGCGAGTCGGCGCACCGCCTCCTGGGTCACCTCCGCGTATTGCGAGGCCAGGTCACGCAATTGCGCGTTGTTCTCCAACTGGCTGGCGGAGAGCAATTGGGTGATTTGCTGGATTAATTGCTGTTCTGGAGTCATTGCGTGGCCTCCGTGTTCATGGTGCGGGGGGCAAGGTGAACCACATATCCGTTCCCGGACAGCGGAGCTGATGTCCTGCGAAGGAGATGGGGACCTCCAACGGCTTGCGCTGTCCCGGCAACGTCACGAAGAACATGTCGCGGCTGCAGCGTATCTGCATTGCCGAGTCCGGATGGCTTTCCCTGGCCGATGACAACGAGGGAAGCATTCCCCTGGCGCAGAAGAAGTAGAGCATGGGCACGCAGGGCCAGAAGGGGCGGATGTCCTCCGGGCGAATGCCCAGCATCCCGCTGTTCTGGTCAAGTTCGGGGCTGTGGCCCAGTGCGCTGTTGGGCAGATAGACGACCTCGCCTGAAAATGACTCGACGGCGGCGACGATTTCGGGGCACACTTTGTCCAGAAGGCAGCGCAGTTGGAATGACACGTTGGCCAGGAACTCCAAATCCAGGGCGCAGGTGTTGCTGTCCGCGTCCCATGCCCAGGGCTCCTCCGGCAAATCCATGTCCAGCAGTTGCTTCCAGACGTCGAATTTGGACAGCACGAAGACCAGGGTGCGGCAGGATTTCGCCCCTGACTTCATCCCCGAGTATTTTTTGATGCGGTTCATCATCTCCGTGAGCACGATGCCCTGGCGTTGGACGCGGGTTCCAGGAATGAGCTGCGGGTCCGGCACGTCCTTGAGCCGCTGGCGGAAGCGGGTGTCCTTGGTGGGGTCGAACAGGAAGAAGATGGTGTCGGAATGGAGCAGATGCTGGGTGGTCGGGTTGTCCACGGAGTCCATGCCTGGCTCGAAATGCTCCCCGGCGTTGTCGTAGAGCACAAGCGTGCGCGACATGCTTTCGCGGATCTGCTCATAGCGGGGATGGTGCTGCTCGGGCGCAATGGAGAACAGGAATGGCTTGGGCAGATTGATGAGCATGTTGTCCAGTTGCACCTGGTTGTAAAGGTCGCCCTGCAATTCGGTCTTGCGCAGCGCGGTGAGTTCCTCGGTGTCCGCCGGCAGGAACAGCTGTTCCTCGAACTCGTTCAGGATGTGGTTGTTAACCGCATCCGTGTCCGTGAAGGAAATGGCGAAATCCTTGGGGAAGGTGCGCCGCAGGTTCCACACCATGCTGGTCAGAAAATAGGATTTGCCGCTGGCCGGGGCCCCGACAATGGACAGGAACAGCGGCGGCATTTCTCTGGTGGAGCGCGGAATGCGCAGGTGGCAGCGCGGGCAGGCCATGTCAGGGCAGCTCATGCCCGCCGAGTCAATGGCATTGCCTTCGGGGGTGAAGCGGGAGGGGAGGAAGCGCTGCTGCGCCTCCGGCCCCAGTACGGGGTCGCCTGTCAGGCTTTGGTGACGGGCGATGAACATGAACTCCTCCAGGGCAAAATGGTGCCAG
>JAFRLP010000350.1 GCA_017431185.1 Victivallales bacterium
CGACCCGCAGACCATCCGGGTTCGCGTGCTTCACACCGATTTGCAGCGCACTGGCTGGTTCGAGTGCTCCGACCCGCTGCTCAACCGCCTCTACCTCAACCAACTTTGGAGCAACCGAAGCAACTATCTCGACATTCCCACGGACTGCAATCAGCGTGACGAAAGGCTCGGCTGGCTTGGAGACGCCTGGATTTTCGCCGACACCGCCACCTACAACTTCAACGCCGGCGCATTCCTCGCCAAATACCTGGAGGAGGTGAATCTCTCCCGCACCGCCGAGGGGGAATACCCGCAGTACGCGCCCTTTTTCGCCATCTCGCATCTGGACGCGGAACTCTTCGGCACCGACTACTACAAAGGCCACAACGGCTGGGCGGACGGGGCCATCATCATCCCCTGGCTCCTCTACCGCAAGTACAACGACCGCCGTGTCCTGGCACGTCACTATGGCAACATGCTGGCCTGGATCCGCTATCAGGAGACCAACAGCGACCACCTTCTGCGCTGCTCCTGCGTCTGGCGCGACTGGCTCAACCAGGATGACCCCACCAGCGAAACCCTCATCTCCACCGCCTTCTTCGCGCATGGCGCCAATCTGATGTCACGCATCGCCACTGTGCTGGGCAAGACGGAGGACGCAAAGGAACTCCAGGCTCTTTTCCGAAATATCCGCACGGCTTTCCAGCAAAGGTTCCTAAAGGGGGGACGGCTCACCGAGTCCAGCCAGACTGCCGCCCTGCTCACCCTGGCGTTTGATTTGGCCCCGCTGGAATCGCGACCCGTCATCCTGGGGCAACTCACCGCCAACATCGCGGCACGGGGCAACCGTCTCTCCACGGGCTTCCTGGGCACGCCCTTCCTGCTGCCCATCCTGGCCAGCGAAGGCCAAAACGAAGTGGCCTGCCAACTCCTCTTCCAGCAGGCCTTTCCATCCTGGCTCTACCCCGTCCTGCAAGGAGCCACCACCATCTGGGAACGCTGGGACGGCTATACGCTGGAGAACGGCATTCTCCCCCAGCCGATGAACTCCTTCAACCACTACTCCTACGGGGCTGTCGCTTCCTACCTCTACGGGCATATCGGCGGAATACGCATGGCGGAAGAGGATTCAGCCATCGGTTTCCAGCATTTCCTCATCGCCCCCGTGTTTGCCGAACAACTCACCTGGGCGGAGACCACCTACGACTCCCCATACGGGCGAATCCATACCCGCTGGGACCGTGATGACGTCGGCGCCGTCACGCTGGAGGCCAGCGTGCCGCCCAACACCACCGCCACCCTGCTCCTGCCAGGCCAGCCCCCACAGGAACTGACGCCTGGCGCTTATCGTTTCACCCAATGCATTCCCGACAATCCAGCCACCTGACTTTTCCATTCCAAGGCAAAAACGGACAAATGATTTTCAGCCATACCAAACAAGGAGAAAAGAACATGAAGAAACGATTTTTCACCCTCATTGAATTGCTGGTCGTCATAGCCATAATCTCCATACTCGCGGCGATGCTGCTGCCGGCACTGGCGAAAGCCAGAGAGAAGGCGCGCACCATCTCCTGCACCAACACCCTGAAGCAAATCGCCCTGACCGTCAATTTCTACGAGATGGACTACGATGACCTGATAATGCCGATGAGCCAGGTGGAGGGGACAAGCAACACCGTGTATTTTCATCATCTGAATCGCGGAAATTACTGGCCATTAGGTTACTATGACCCCAATTCGAAATACTATCCCAAGGGAATTGAA
>JAFRLP010000351.1 GCA_017431185.1 Victivallales bacterium
GAGACCTGCCGCTTCTGCTCAAGGTCGCAGACTCGATGCCATGCTCGGGAATCCCGTGGCTTGGCGGGAGAAAACTGGAATTTTCAGGAGCCACGGTCTCGTGATTTTTAGGGTGGATTATTTGCCGTGAAAATCTGTGATCAGGACTTGGCGTGCCCTGCGTAAGACCCCAACCTGCCCGCGAGGCCTTAGGCCTCGCGGATTGAAGTGGCCTGAGGCGCTGAAAGGATTTTATTCCAGAATGAACTCCCCGAAGTATTCGGGCTGATGGAAGTTCAAGGTTGCGACCGGAGACCATTCGAGCCAATGCGGAGCCGCCAAATCGTCACCGCATTTGTAGAAATTGCCGTGCCAGCGCTGCCCTGACAGTTGGCCAAGAGGGGAGCCAAGATATTTTTCGACGATGGCCAGGTGTACGCGGAACTGCACGTGCCAGGTGAGATTGCGGTGCTCTTCCAGAAGGATAGGCGCTGGCAGGCTAGAACGTGTCTCGAACTGCATCCCGTCTTCGGGCGGGACTGCTTCAAAATCACGGTAGTATTCTCCTTCAGGAGTCCAGTCACGCACATAATAGAGCAGATGTGCGCCAGAGGCGCTCATCTCCAGGTTAAAGTATCCGCCATCGGAGCGCGGGCGAAAGAAGAATTCCACGCAGGAGTCGCGGAAAACCTCGGAATTGTACTCTGTGTGCGCAGCCAGAATGCTCTGGTCTTGCACACGATAAAGACCATAGAGGCAGCCGTCGTCGTGAAGCACTTTGCACTGGACTTGCGGGAACGGAGGCGTGCTGCTGGGGTCAGGATGTGCCACGGTGACTGTTTCCGCCTGGCTCCAGCATGGGCTTGCCCAGGAGAAGTCCCAGGACGGCGGCGATGGTGTGCGATGGATGACGTACTGTTTCATGTTGATGGGCGGTTTTCCATATCGGTGATTTGCCACAGCCCCTCCAGCAGTCTTTTCCGAATTGGAGGGTAATCCTGCGTCAATTTGAGCAGAAACAGAAGCAAGGAGACATGTGCCTGCACTTGCCGGGAGAAATGAATGGCGTTCTTGCTGGGTTTGGTGGGGATAGGCAACACACCACTCTCCAGGAAAGTTCGCAGTGGGCGGACCAGGCAAGACTGGCAGTGAACGCTGCTTCCATTCTCCCACCGCCGGACGGTTTGGGGAGTGACGCGCAGCGCCTTGGCAACCTCCTCGACGGATAGGCCGCGCTCCACTCTTTTCCGGCGCAGAAGACGACTGGCGTTTGGGGTCATTTCTCCTGTGAAATTAATCATTGAGACTATCCCTTAATGAATTTCTATAATGCGGAAACTTTTCTTTAATCTACTCCTTTTGTTATGAAATGCAAACTATCTCCGATGAATAAATCTTCTTTGGGGCAAGGTCTAGACGGCTTTGTTTCCCCTGCCGACTGTTGGAGGTCGCCTCCTTAGCTGCGATGGTGCCAGAAGGGATGCCAGTGGAGGTGGAACAGGCGTTTCTCCTTGGGAAGCGGCTTCAGGGTGTGGATGGCCAGGTACCCTGGCAACAGAAGGATGGACGTGAAGAGGAAGTAGAAGCGATAGTGGTAAACTCCCTCGCCTGGGAAGAGCCGTTCCGTGCAGGTCAGCAGGGTGCCCGCCAGAGTGGAGGCGATGAACCCGCCAATGCAGCCCGCGCAGGTGGCGATGGTGATGGCCGCGTTGACCTGGTGGTCTTGCTCAATCGTCTGGAGAAAATAGTGGGTGTTGGCGTTTTCGCCGTTGGCGCGGATGCCGCCAAACAGGAAGAACGCGGGAAAGAGGAAGAGGTTGTGCGGTGTGTCGGGACTGAACACCCAGGCCCCCGCCAGGACCAGGTAAATCAGATAGTAGCACATCAGCATTTTGCGCGGACCGTAACGACGCATCAGAGGCACCGCCAGTTTGGGTACCAGGACAGACCCGAGAGTCTGTGCCACGGAGTAGGCCAGCGCGTCCAAATCGCTGACGCCGTAGCCGCGTTTGACCACCAGCATGGAAATCGGCACGGTCATGATGTGAATCGTGTTCCAGCATAGCGTGGAGAGTATTTGCTTGCGGGCGGTGGTGTCGTGGAATGTCCAGACCACGCCGTTCCACAGTGGCTTCGCTGCGGCCAGACGAAGGCTTTCGCTTTCCACGACGCGGCGCAGGAAGGTGGTGGCGGTCAAACCGAAGGTGATGCCTGCGATGATGACCCAGAACAATGGCCAGATGCCTTCCCGATGCATCAGAAAGACGGAGATGCCGATTAGCGCAATCAGGTTTCCAAGGTAGGCCAGCATGGATTTGTTGGCCAGGAAAGAGGGGCGTTCCTCCTCTACGGAGACGTTTCCCGCCAAAGGCTGTGTCATGACAATGCCTGCGGCACGGCATCCATAGAACAC
>JAFRLP010000352.1 GCA_017431185.1 Victivallales bacterium
GCCAAGGTCGAGGGGAATGGCACAATCGTGGACGTGAAGATGAGCAGGTAATCAACGGGAAACATGGTGCAAAGGGGTGGACAAAATTGCCGTCACCTTTGCCATGCATCCCGCTTTTTTGTTTGGGTAATCTCGTGAAAAATCGTCAAAAATCATAAGAAATCATAGGATTCAGGATGACTTTTTGGGTAAAATAAGGTATATTATAGGAAGTTTCATTTGACCTTATTGCGGAGAATACCATGCCAGCCGAAACCCCAGAGAAGGACATTAAGCGTTACCTTAAGATGCGGGACGTCTGTGAGTATCTTTCTGTCACAGACGAGACCATCTGCAAATGGATTCGCAATGAGGGTATGCCTGCCCATAAGATTGGGAAGCAGTGGCTGTTCAGCCAGCAGGAGATAGATTCCTGGGTTGTCAGCCACAATAGCAAAGGTGGAAAGGCCAAGAAATCAAGAGCAAGCCAAGACATAGGAGGTGTTCAAAAATGAGCGGTAAATTCAATGAAAACACCCGTGTCCAAGTCCCGGCAGCCATTCATCTTCATCGCCTTGGCTATACCTATCTCGACCACATCGATGATGATGACTATGACCATTACTCGAATATACTCACCAAGGAGTGTTTAAGCTCCATCCAACGAATCAATCCCGGCAAGACCCAAGCGGAAATAGTGCTTCATCTTCATAGATTGTGCCATGCGGCAAGATATGATGACCTTGGTCGTGAATTCTACCATATGATTACCGCCACAAGTGGTATTCGGACCATTGATTTTGCAAATCCAGCGAACAACCATTGGCATTGCACGACTGAATTCACGTGCGAGAATCCAGAAAGCCACGACAACTTTCGTCCTGACATCACCTGCTTTGTAAATGGCATCCCGCTGGCTTTTATAGAAGTCAAGAAACCGAATAACCACGAGGGGATGTTGGCCGAGCGTGAACGCATCAACGCGCGTTTCAGGAACAAGGCGTTTCGTCCCTTTTTGAATGTCACGCAACTTATGATTTTCTCAAACAACCAGGAGTATGACACAGAAAATGTCGTCCCTGTCCAAGGGGCGTTCTATGCGACAACGGCCAGAGAGCATACTTTCTTCAACGTTTTCCATGAAAAAGAAGCCAACATACTGCGTGATTCTGGCTACACGGAGGAAATTGATGACGATGTTCAGAAAAGGATTTTAAAGCACCGCAATTGTATTCCAATCAAGGAAGACCCCGAATACCAGACAAACAAGAGCCCTCATACTCCGACCAACAGGCTTATAACATCCCTGCTGTCACGAGACCGTTTTCTTTTTCTTCTGCGCTATGCCTTCGCATATGTCGAAAAGACAATTGAAAAAGCGGATGGCACGAAAGTCGAGACACTTGAAAAACATATCATGCGATACCAGCAGCTCTTCGCGACATTCGCCATTCGGCGTAAACTTGAGGCGGGTGTCAAAGGCGGTGTTATTTGGCACACCCAAGGCAGCGGCAAGACGGCCTTGGCCTATTACAGTGTCAAGAGCCTGACCGATTTCTACGCATCGCGAAAAACAGTCGCCAAATTCTTCTTCATCGTTGACCGTCTTGACCTTCTTGAACAGTCCGTGGACGAATTCGCGGCCAGAGGCCTTATGGTGCAGACTGTCCAAAGCAGGGCTGAATTGATGGAGAAGATAAAGGATAACAAACCCATCTACAACCCAGGCGGCAAGCCTGAAATCATTGTCGTCAACATCCAGAAATTCAAAGAGGACCGTACCCCGGTCATACTTGACTGCGGCTACTCCACCAATCTCCAGCGCATCTTTTTCATAGACGAAGCCCACCGCGGCTACAATCCCAAAGGCTCTTTCCTCGCAAATCTTCTGAATGCGGACAAGGATGCCGTGAAAATCGCCATGACCGGTACGCCTCTTCTCGCTGAGGAACGCGCATCATGGCGCGTCTTCGGAGACTACATTGATACCTACTACTATGACAAGTCCATCGCCGACGGCTATACTCTCAAACTGATGCGTGAAGACATCGAGACGGAATACCGTGAGAAAATAGCGGATATTCTCGAAAAACTCGCTGGTGATGTAGAAGTGAAGAAATCGGATGTGAAACACAATACAATCATTGAACATCCAACCTACCTGAACGGGCTTCTCGACTACATCTTCGAAGACATCCGCAAGTTCCGCATCCAGAAGGACTGCCCCGTTGCCGGCGGAATGATTGTCTGCGAGACGAACCCGCAGGCAAGGGAGATGTACCGTCTCTTTGTCGAGCGCAACAGGCCGGAGAGACTTGCGCCGGGGGAAAAGCCGCTTCGAGCGGTCCTCATTCTCCATGACGAGGGAGACAAGGAGGAGCGCAAAGGCTCAATCAATGACTTCAAGAAGACGGAATCCATCGATTTCCTTATCGTAAACAAGATGCTGCTCACGGGATTTGATGCGCCGAGGTTGAAGCGGCTGTACCTCTGCCGCAAACTTGACGGTCACGACCTCTTGCAGGCCTTGACTCGTGTGAACCGCCCCTACAAGGACTTCCGTTATGGCTATGTGGTGGATTTCGCGGATATCAAGGAGAATTTCATAGACACGAACAACCGTTATCTCAAGGAACTGCACGATGCCATCTATGGCCGCGATGGTGACGACGAAGTCCCAGAAGAAGGGGCAGCTTCCGTGCTTATAGCCTCCCAGGAAGAGATTATTGAGAAATTGCACAATCTCAAGGATGTTCTTTTCCTATATGACACGGAAAACAAGGAGGTGTTCAGAAAGCAACTTGACGAGGAGACGAATAAAGAACACCTTTTGCTCTTGCGCAGGACTTTGGACGAGGCGAAGGCACTCATGAACCAGGTCCGCAGTTTCGGCGACGACGAATTGAAGGAGAGAGTCCGGAATCTTGCCCCGGATGCAGTACCGCAGCTTCTGTCCGAGGTCAATCACCGCATTGACCGCATCAACCTTTTGGAAGGTCTCGATCATTCAGATGATGTGGCTGGCATCATCAACGAGGCTCTTTCGCAAATGGAATTCACCTTCAGATGCAAAGGCAAGGAAGAACTTGAGTTTCTCTTCAACGACATTCGGGAGCGTTACCAGAATGTCAGGCAGGAATTTGAGGCAAACTTTGACCATACGGAAGAGAGATTTGTCAATCTCGCAGAGGAATTCCGTGAGTTCTTCCGCAAGCGAGGCTTCGCTCCGCAGACAGTTGCCGAGGCGAAAGAGGCCATTGGCTACATGGATGGTGTCATGACGCGGATTCGCGAAATCAATCGCATCAACAACATGCTCAAGCGGAAATACAAGGAAGACGAGAAATTCGTCCGTATCCATAAGCGCATCCGAGAGGAGAACGCCAAACGCTCCATTCCGCCAGAGAAGCCGGTCATTTCCTTGCGTGAGATGGAAATCATGGAGAATCTTAACCGCGTCAAGGATATGATAGACGAAACCATCTACTACAATGTCCATGTCCTCGGCAATCCTTCGGCGTTCAGCCAGGAAGTCTTGAAGCAGGTCAGCACAAAACTGCTGGAAATGGACATCAAGGCCTCCCTGGATGACCGCAAGTTCATCCAAAGGCAGATCGCAGAGGAATACCTTTCATCGTACAGCCTCGCCGGATAACAGAATTACGAATCCTGTAACCATAAGGACTTGATGTAAAATGTCTGACAGCATAATAGAACAATCGACCAAAGAACTTATCGATGCCTTGAAGCAGTCGTGCGGCAGCTTTGGCCTCGGCAACGATGGCAACGAATACAAAATCATAGTCCAGGTATTCCTGTACAAATATTTCAATGACAAATTTGGCCATGATGCAAAGGAAGCCCCTGTTTATGGCGAGCGGCTGTCAAATGCGCAGAAATGGGATGCCGCCTATGACCAATTCTCCGAAGACGAAGTGGAGGACTTGTTCTCCTACTTGCCGCCCTCGACACCAAAACTAAAGCCATACCAGACCATTGCACACCTATATAACTCAATGACCCAGGGCGATTTTTCCGTTCTCTTTGATTCCACCCTTCGAGAGATAGCTTCCCTCAACGCCGACATCTTCTCCATCGCCACGGATTCCAAGACGAAGATAACCGTGTTCGACAACACGCTTATCGCCTCTACCATCAACGATCCGACCAAACGTGACGACTTTGCACGTTCGCTGATGCGGCACATTGCCGATCCCAAGGCCAACTTCGAGCCGATGTTCGGCGAAAAGTACGACTTCTTCGCCACAATGTTCGAGCATCTCATCAAGGACTACAACAAAGACGGTGGAGGCAAGTATGCGGAGTATTACACACCACGCTCCATTGCCGAAATCATGGCTCGGCTTCTGGTCGGTAAAGGCACTGACTTGCGTGGCATCACCTGCTGCGACCCTTCTGCAGGTTCTGGCACGTTGTTGATGGCGCTTGCACACCAGATTGGGGAAAATCGTTGCACCATTTTTGCCCAGGATGTCTCCCAGAAATCCACGCAGATGCTGCGACTGAACCTCATTCTCAACAATCTTGCCGCCTCTATCCAGAATGTTGTACAGGGCAACACCCTGTTGCATCCAGGGCATCACGAAGCGGACGGTTCAATTCGCCACTTCGACTTCATCATTTCAAATCCTCCGTTCAAACTTGATTTTCCAGAGGAGCGTGAAGCCATTGCCAAGGATACGGCACGGTTCTGGGCGGGTGTGCCCAATGCGCCGAAGAAGACCAATCCCGACAAACCGGCAATGAAGATATTCCTCTGCTTTATCCAGCATCTCCTCTATTCGCTGAAGGGACAGGGCAAGGGGGCGATAGTAGTCCCAACTGGTTTCATCACGGCCAAGCAGAGCATTGAGGGCAAGATTCTTCAGCGCATTGTTGACCAGCACATCGTCTATGGATGCGTCTCCATGCCCTCCAACGTATTCGCCACAACTGGCACGAATGTCTCCGTCCTCTTCTTCGACAATTCACGAACGGCTGACAAGGTTGTGCTGATTGATGCGTCAAAGCTCGGCGAGGAGTACAAGGACGGCAACAACCAGCGCAAGCGGCTGCGCAACTTCGAGATTGAGAAGATTGTGGATACATTCCTCAACAAAAAGTCTGAAGATGGCTTCTCCGTTGTTGTCACGCACGATGAAATCAAGGCGAAGGGCTATGCTCTTTCGGCTAGCCAGTACTTCGATGTCAAGATCGAGTATGTTCCAATCACGGCTGACGAGTTTGAAGCAAAGATAGCCAGCTTCAAGTCGCGTCTCGCTGAACTGAACAAGATGGGCGCGGAGCTTGACCGTGAAATTGAACACGGGCTTGACAGTCTTCGCTTCAATGTGCCCCAGGAGGAAAGTGATGAAACCAGCGAAGAATAATCCATCCCTTTCCGAACGTGTCATCACGCTGATTGAAGAGGCGAGGCGCAAAGTCGCCTCTTTCGCCAATGTCGCGCTGGTCTATACCTACTACGAAATCGGCAGGATGATTGTCGAGGACGAGCAAGGCGGGCAGGAAAGGGCAGATTATGGCAAGGCATTGTTGAAGGACCTGTCCGCAAAATTGACAAGCAGGTTCGGCAAGGGCTGGAGCGTAGAGACGCTGACCAAATGCCGCTATTTCTATTCCACATATTCCATGGGGAAAATCGTCCACACTGTAGACGATTTCTGCCTCTCGTGGTCGCATTACCTTGTTCTTATGCGTATAGCTGACCCTGCGGCACGTGGCTTTTATGAGCGGGAGGCTGCTGAAGGACAATGGTCGCTTCGTCAGATGTCGCGGCAAATCGGCTCGCAGTTATATGAACGTTCGCTGAAGCACAAAGGTGAAGCCAATGTGACAGAGTTGATGCGCAAGGCTCCAAGGCCAGAGGTCGCAGAAGAACCATTGA
>JAFRLP010000353.1 GCA_017431185.1 Victivallales bacterium
GCATCATTTCACCAAGTCCTCGCAAATGATTGATTGCCGTTCCAGGGAGAGCCAGGGGAAAGCCCCGTCCTCCAGCCAGATGAAGAAATCCTCAACGGGTTCGACTGTCACACTCCAATCTCGTCCATCCATCCCTTTCGGCACGGGAATGCGAAAACGTGCCTGCTTGGCGTTTCCCTCATGGCTGAAGGCGACCTTTCCGTCTGAATCGCGCACCATGATTTTGGCGATTTCCATTGCACCGCCGTCTTGACAGCCCAGGACGAAGTGGCGTGCTCCGTGATTGACCAGAAAATGGAAAGTCGTTTCCTGTTTCCCGAAGAGATGGAATGGCGTATGCCGCCAGGCGCTGTAACCATAATGGGGGGCGTTGACCCGTATATGGTAGAATCGTCCGTTTATCCGCGCAAACAACCGTTTTTCGGCGGGCAGTTCGAATGAGACCGAGGAGGATGTCTCCTTGCTGAGGTTGATTTTCTCGCGGCGTATTTCTCGGGGATTTTCATCCAGCACCGCGAAATCTATGGAAGGAGTGAAAGGAACCCCATTTGTGTATGGGGTGAAGTCCAGAGTGACGCGCTGTGATTTGGGCATGGCGGGGAATGCCACGAGATTCTCACCGCGCGTGCCGCCTGTCCATCCTCCTTCAGACACTCGGCTTTCGGTGTTGCCAGGCGTGACCATTGTGTTGCGGTTGTGCAGGATAAAACTTTCATGGAGCAGTGTGACGGGGCTATCGGTGTAATTGACACCGACTTCAAAGCGCTGGGAGGTCGCCTTCGGTGTGTTGCCATCGTGCCGAAATCGCATTTGCACCAGACGGCGCTCTTGTGGCTGGACAAGGTTTTCCTTGCCCATGTCCACCATTGACAAAGACCAGCCTGGCGGCAAATCGGTGGCTGAAACACGTATGGGAAGAACGACGGGAGAGACATTTGTGACTGTCATCTTCACGGCCAATTCCGATTCGCGATCCCCCAGCACAGTTTCATCCTGTTGCCAGTCGATCTCTGGAAGGATGCCCTCCATCGCCTCCATATACATCAGTTGGGTCAGGACAAAAATTTGTCCCTTGGCGGGAACGGTGACTTCATAGAGGAGACGAACCAGCGTGCCAGCCGCGCCAAGGCCATGTACTGTCACCTCAAAGAAACCATCATTCGGTATCAATGACACATTTTCCCTCTGTTGGAGGTTCAGCAACCGAAGTTCCCCTCCTTCGGGCAAGAAGGTCATTTTTTCAGGACGTGCGAGAAGCAGAATGTCCCGCTGAAACCGGGGAGTTGCTGTTTTTCCAGTGGCGAGCCAGGCTATGGCATTCCCCAGAGCCAGCATACGTTCGCCCCGCCGACGGTCGGGCTGGAACAGGGCGTCCTCTCCAGTGAGCAGTGCTTTCCCATCACGGATCGCATGGGTGGAGATGGCGGACAATCCCCGCCAGGGGGTGCGCTGATCATATTCCGCCATCCACGCCTCATCGGCACGATAGGAGATGACCCGATAGTCGCCAGGGGGCAAGGAGATGCGTCCTTCTTCGGCAAACAGGATTTCGCCTTGAGTGTCCACGGCGAGCAGGCAGGCGGGTTGGTCGTCTGACAGGATAGTGCCCTTGGTTGCCAGGCGGATTTGGGCTGTCAGAACATCCTGATGCAACTGGGCGGTCACGGATGGGTTTTGAGCCAGCAGGCGACACCCCGATGGTCTGGCCAGGTGGAATGTGCGGTTGAGCCGATTGCGCGGACCGCCTCTCCCTTCCATCCCAAGCCATTGGAATGGGATGGCGTGAAGCGGTGTCTGACGGTCGTCTTCCAACAGGGTGAGCACCCCATCCTGATGGCGTAGCCAGGCATCCTCACAGCCGTAGATGCGGTCATCTTTGCATGCCAGGGGGGAAAACTCTCCAACCTGATTGGCAATGAAATTGCAGTTTTCGTAATTTGGCAATTCCCTTGGCGACGGCGGGATATTGTCTCTCACTTCCAGAATGAATCCGCTGTCGGGTGGCAGGGAGAGTTCAAGGCTGGTGTCATTGGAGATTCGCCCCATTGGGGCAACGGGCAATGGCCAGGTGCGCCAGATGAAATCACCACAGCGGTCGGCAGGGAGGGTATCTGCCTCCAGCAGGAGCCGGGCTGTCTGATGTTCGCCACTCAGATTGGCCATGACAATTCCCAGTGAATTGTCCTCCGCCTGCCAAAGCGAACCGACGACGGCCGGTCCGCGCCAAGTCCGTGTGCCATTGTCAAACTTGATGTTGACCGTGTGTGGTGCGGAGAGGAGCGCGGGGGTGCGGCCAGACGCGTGTCCAGCAGGCAGAAGGGCCATTTCCAGATTTCGTCCGCCATTCAGGAACTTGTTGCCGACACGATACCACGCCTGAGCCAGGTCGCGGGTAAAGTGATCATGCGGACAATTGCCTGGTGTCTCGAAGGAACGTGTGCTGTAGCAGAGTTGAATGCCCCATGCGAAACTCAGACCCATGTTCCAACGGAACTGGTCCAGGGGAACTTTCTGGTTGCAGTCCGAACCATAGAAGAGCGCATAGTCGTGATAGACGTGCGAAAGCAATGGAATGACCTCGTGGACGGGGTTGAAAGCCCATCCGTAGCGGGTCAGGTCAAGCATCAGGAAACCGTCCGCGCATCCGATGTAGTGCTCGTTGAAGCATTCGGTGACCAGGAATGGGTCAGGGGTTGCCTTGCGTCCTGCCTCATGCAGTTCCCGCAGGAGTGTGCGGTTGCCCTGTGTCCAGTAGTTGCCCCCATGCGGGGCGTTGTCTCGTCCAGCGTAGTCCAGTCCTCCTATTCCAGCCATGACATCAAGGTACTGTCCATCCGTAGCCCACTGGCCCATCAGTCGTGAGGTGACCTCTCGGTATGCTCGTCTCCACAAAGGGGAAGCTGGATTGGCAAAGTAGGATGGTTGATTGCACAGCGTCCAGATGTCTGGAGCCATGGATTCGTTCAGGATGATCGCCTTTTCCATCCCATGACGGCGGTAATTCTCCGTGTCGGGGTCCAGCACCCCGCAGCAGACGTATGGAGCCACGCTGACATCTGCCTGCCGTAGCGTTTGGACTCCCTCTCGGAACTGTCCCAGCAAGGGCAAATAGTCGATGTTGTCGTCATCAAACTGGTGCGCTCCGTACTTGTACCAGTGAACGCTCATGGGCACGCGCAGATATTTCTTCAGTTCCAGGGCACCTGGAACAATGTGGTTTGCGCCATAGTAGAGTTTTCCCCAGAAGACGTTCTCTTTCATTCTGGCGGAAACAGGGTTGTTCGGCGCACGGAGCGGTCCCGCCTTGCGGATAGTCGGGTAGTTCTGGGCAATTTCCCTGTAGAGTTCCACCGTCTTTCCCTGTCCTCCGCTGAAAACGCCCAGATGGACGGCGTAAGGCATCCGATAGTCAAAGCACGGCAGTCCCTTTCCCTTGTCCATCGGCCAGAATGGCCATTGGGGAAAGTGGGTGATGTTCAGCAAGAAGCGCTCATCGCCCGCACGATTGATTCGCAGTTCCTTGAAGTATCCGTCCCCATCGGCGGCAGCGACAAGGAGTCCTGTTTCGTCAGGCATGGGCGGACGGTGAAAGCCGTCCAGCATATTTGGGGCAGAGGTGTCTGCGTTGGCGCGAGCGGTGCCGTGGAAGGCGCAGAACTGCATTGACCACTCGCCAGGAGAACTGATTTTGACGGGGCTCATGCGTGAGCCAGGCCGACGTACCTGCCTGCCTATGAAATGACCGTAAATCAGTCGGTCTTCGCCCAGTGAGGCAATGTCATCCAGGCAGGGAAAGCGAAGTTCCTTTACCCAGGGGGCGGCGCGGGATGCGTTTCCGACCGTTTTGACGGCAAGCCGCCAGGTGGCCACGCCGCTGTCATCTTGTAGTGTGGCGGTGGCAGTGACGTTGCAGCGTTTGTCATCCTCTCGCCAGTTCAGAGTCAGAATCTGTGCGGGACCTTCACGGCGCAGTGACACTTCTGGCGCTGTTGTCGCCCGCAGGTTGCGTGGCACTGGCACTCCGTTCTGATTGTCCAGCAACAGGATTTCCCAAGGTGTGGCCGTTTGCTCTTGTCCAAGGCAGACTTTACGGCCTGTCTCCTTGTTCAGGATTTCCAGCAACGCTCCATTTTTGTCAGAAAGATGGAAACTGGCAAGCCCGTTCTCCAGAACTGTGGAATGAACGACGCTGGTGGCCAATGCGCAGAGCAGAAGGAGCGTTTGGACTCTCATGTTGTGTTCTCTGTGGCGAAAATCGAAAACTTCTCAGGCTGGAGTGGAGAAAAGCATTTTAAAGTTTTCGGCGGAAGTTATAGACCCAGAGAGGATGACCTGAGTCATCGGAATTAAGGGGGGCGTCTTGGTTGCATGTGAAATATTCCGCGTGTCCATCGACCATCGCCTTGGTGCCTCCGCCTCGTGTTGGGTCATTCGCGTATGGACCATGGCGTAGGTCAACATTGCCGTACTCGTAATTGATGTTGGCCATTCCGCTGTAGGTTTGAGGATCCTGTTTGACCCGAGTGGTAGAGCATTTGATGCTGTCCGCAAACATGATGATGGCGGACGGACGCCTGACCATGGAGGGATTCCCGTAGAAGCCGTAGGTCGCGTTCTTTTCCTTCAGCCAGTTGTTGTAGCCATACCAGGCGTATTCGTACACGGAGTCCAGCAGATTGTCTTTTTTGCGTACACCACGCACGGTCGGACAGAGCATGGCCTTGGGATCCTTGTGGTAGTATTCATTGTAGAAGAAATAGAACCAGCAGTTGTGGTCGTCGGGAGAGCCTTTCCAGTAGTCCCCCACTGGTTTGTTTGGCGGATAGGCCGCGTAGTCATCCAGGTAGAAAGACATGTTCAGGCTGAACTGCCTCAGCGTGTTGATGCAGCCTATGGTGCGTGCCTTGTCACGGGCTTTGCCCAATGCGGGCAGCAGCATGCTCGCCAGAATGGCGATGATGGCGATGACGACAAGAAGTTCGATTAAAGTGAAACTCTGCTTCTTCATTTTTCTTCCTCTTTGTGGTTTGGGCGGTAGTTTTGCAATTACCTCCATGTTCAAATGTTCCATTATCAGCAATATCAGGTGTTCGAGTTGCCGATGTTTTTTTTCAACGTATATTATAACAAAAAAAGAGGCAAAACACAATGGATAAAAAGTCCATTATTCATGTCAGAATATTCAGGGACGAGAGTGGCATCGCCACGCATCGGGCGGTGTTTGAGCCTTCTGAACGGCTGAAGTCGCTGGGGTTGTGGTTTATCCATGACATGGTGGAATGGCCCTCCTCCAGGAATGGCTATTTTAATTCACAAGGACAAATCTTTGAATTCTATTCGCTGGCGCAGTTCATTCGCGGTGAGGGGTTGTTCTCATTTGGAGGGAAGGACGAAACACCGCGCAAACTTGTCCCTGGTGATATGGTTCTGGTGTGCCCTGGCGATCTTCAGCGCTACGGTGGAACGGCGAACAGTGTCTTTGTGGAGGATGCTCTCTGCTTCAAAGGGCAACTCGCCGACACCCTCCGTCGAGCAGGCGTGCTGAAAACAGGAGTCTATCACTGGGGGAACGACCGCACTCTGCGGGAAATCATCCAATTGCAGGCCAATCCCACATTTTCGGCACAACTCCGCGCTACCGTGGAACTGCACCGTCTGCTGGTTGAATTGCATGTGAGGTCTCTTTCGCTGGTGGCGGAAGAAAACTATATCGACGGTCTGCTGGATTCCATCAAGAGGGACATCTCGCGCTGGTGGACGGTTGAGCAACTCGCCTGTCAGGCTGGCGTTTCCCAGAAAAAACTGCGCCGTGATTTTTTGGCTAGAACAGGAATGATGCCCAAGGCCTACATTGAACTTCAGAAGATGAAGACCGCCGCCGAATTGCTATTGCCTGAATATAATGTGATTCAGACGGCTCATCATCTGGGATATCGTGACCAGTTCCATTTCTCCCGCAGGTTCAAGCACTGCTTCGGCTATCCCCCCAGTGAACAGTGAAAGTGACTGAGGACGGCGGCATTTTCAATCGCTGGACATTGGCAGGTGATTTCCTCCGCAATCCCGCCTGGCAAGTGCGCGTTTGGAATCTCAAGCGACTACTTGCAAAAACACCTTTGGCAATTACATTTAGAGAGAGTTCAATCGGAATCGGAAATGGAGAGGGCATGGTTCGCAAAGCCGACTACGCAAACTCAAGCATTTCAATCAGGAGGACAAGATGGACAGAAGTTTCAACACAGAGGGCCCGTGCCTGCCAGGCGAGCACTATATGCTCCCGCCACTGGAGCGCATTCCAGATGCGCTGGAACTGGTGAACGCACACAAATATTTCGTGCTTCATGCCCCACGGCAAAGCGGCAAGACCACCAGTCTGCTGGCTCTGCGCGATGAACTGAATCGCCAGGGCGACTGTTATGCGGTCTATTGCTCCCTGGAGGAAGCGGGCGTTGATTTCGGCAGGGGAGATGTCAATCTCGCCATCGCAGGCCAGATTCGGGAGGATGTGCTGACAGCCGTAAACATACAGGAATTGGAAAATATTCCATTGAACAGAGACCGTCCAGAGGTTGCCACTCGCCTGTTTCTAAATGCCGTTTGCCGGAAATTGGACAAACCTCTGGTCCTGTTGCTGGACGAGGTGGACTCCATGCAGGGCGAGGGTCTGCTTTCATTGCTTTGTCAACTTCGCAAGGGGTATGTTTCGCGTGGCGACACGCCATTCCCCGCCTCAGTCGCATTGGTGGGCATGCGGAACATCCGCGACTATCGGATCCAGATCCGTCCAGAAAGCGAGACCCTGGGCACGGCCAGCCCGTTCAACATCGCGGCCAAATACCTCACCCTTGGCGTGTTCACCGAAGAGCAGATAGGCGAACTCTACGTCCAGCACACTGCGGATACGGGGCAGGTCTTCGAACCGTCCGCCGTCCGCCGTGCCCATTATTGGACGAGCGGCCAGCCCTGGCTGGTCAACGCAATCGCCCGCGATTGCGTCGAGGAACTCAGCGAGGGGGATAGTACGCGCACAATCACTGCGGAGATGGTGGACAAGGCGGCGCATGGCATCATCCTGCGGCGCGAAGTCCACATCGACAGTCTTCTGGCAAGACTGCACGAGCCAGCCGTGCGTCGTGTGCTGGAACCCGCGATTGTGGGAGACGACCTGCCCATTGACGACAGCATCGACAGAGATCTCTCTATGGTGCTTGACATGGGGTTGCTCAAGTATGATGGGAAGAAGCAACTTGTCCCTGCGAATAGAATGTATGCGGAGGTCTTCTTGCGCGTGCTCTCTCAAGGATACCAGGCTCGTGCGAATACTGCCTTTCCGATAATACCCGCTTGGGCGCGGGAGGATGGCCTGGACATGGATGGGTTGCTTCGGGGCTTTCAGGCATTCTGGCGTGAGAACTCGGAGATGTATACGCGGGGAGAGTTGGATTATCCAGAGGCGTTGCCCCATCTGGTGCTGATGGGTTTTCTGCAACGGGTGGTCAATGGTGGCGGGCGCATCGTCCGCGAGTGGGCAGTGGGCAGCGGCAGGCTTGACCTGCTGGTGGAATACCGCCAGGGGCGCTATCCCATTGAACTCAAAATCAAGGGACACGGCAGCCAGGGGGATGGAGTGGCGCAGTTACTGGGCTATATGGACGGACTGGGCGTGTCTGACGGCTGGCTGCTCACGTTCGACCGAACGGCTGGACTCCCCTGGGAGGGGCGTCTGACCTGGGAGACCATTCAGCGGGACGGCAAAACCGTCCGCTTGGTTGGCGCATGAGGGATTGCCATGGGTGCGTCCTGAATCAGGGAAAACCTTTGTCATTGACTTGAAAAATCGGGAAAAAAGTTGTATAATACGTAAGATTGTCTTTGTGCCCTTGGCATGGGATGGTCTTTGACAGGCATCGAACAAAAGTCAATAATATCGTTTCCAGGACAAAAGAATGAGAGACACAAGCACGCGACCGCGTAACCTGTGCTGGACAATTTCCCTAGCGGGTGCGCTTCTGTTCATAATCGGCATGGTCATCATGCAGTCGGGGAAGAGTTCCGCCATGGTGCCAACCCTGATGGCGGCTCTCAATGTCATCCTGCTTGGCATATTGGGTGCGTGGCGCTGCGCATTTTCTCGGAATCAGGCGCTGGAGGAGGAAGGAGTCGAACTCTACCGCAAAGAGCACGGCAACACCGAACTCTTTGGCGACGCCGACGAGGCTGTCCGCCTGGCAACCCGCGCCAACCAGCAGTTCGTCAAATACGGCATTCCCGTCATCACGGTGCTTCTGGGGCTGGTCGAGACCATCGCCTGCCTGGTCATCTGGCGGAATTGGGGCAAGGCCCCCGCGTTCCCGCAGGCTCCGAATCCGATGCCCCTCGCCATCCTGGGCGTGGCCTGCTGCATCGCGGTGCTGATAGCGGGAAGTTTCTTCGTGGGGGCGAGCCGTGAGCCTGGCTGCCGCTGGCTTCGTCCCGCAGGGGCCTGGCTGTTCTTCACGGGATTCCTGTTCCTGGCGACTGGCGTGGCGCTGTTCCTGGAGTCCTTCGGCAAGGCGGCGGATGTGGCGGACATCTATGTGGCGCGCGCAGCGCTGGCCGTGATGCTGGTGCTGGCCGTGGAGTTGATTTTGAGCGTGGTGGTGGAGTTCTACCGTCCGCGCATGCCCGGTGAGGAGGAGCGTCCCCTGCCGGAGAGCCGCATTCTGGCTCTGTTCACGGAGCCTGGCGGCGTGGCCCGCAATGTGGCGGCCAGCCTGGACTACCAGTTCGGCTTCCAGGTCTCCGAGGTCTGGTTCTACCGCTTCCTGGAGCGCACGGTTGTTCCCCTGCTGGTCATCATGGCGGTGACCCTGTGGCTGCAGACCTGCCTGGTGGTGGTCAGCACCGAGGAGAACGGCATCATGGAGCGTTTCGGCAAGGTCGTTAGCCAGGAGCCCCTGAAGCCAGGGCTCTATTTCAAGTTGCCGGCTCCCTTTGAACGGCTCAACCGCTTCCCCGTTGAGCGTGTCCAGACCATGACCATCGGCGGACATGAAGAGAATGAGGACGGAGTGGAGCATGGGGACGAACATGGCAAGAAGAAAGATGACCATGATGAGCGCATTGTCCTGTGGAGTTCGCAGCATGCGGAGGAGGAGAAGCCGTTCATCGTCGCCATGCATCAGGACATGCCGACCTCCACCGCCGAAGGCAGTTCTGGCGCCCCGCCATTGAGCATCGGCTTGCTGGCCGCGCATATTCCGCTCTACTACAAAGTCCAGGACCTCTACAAATACCAGTATCGGCACAACAACCCTGGCAAGACCCTGGCCAATCTTGCCACCCGTGAACTTCTGCGCTACATGGCGGCCTCCGACTTCACGGAGGTGCTGGGCGGCAAACGCCATGAGGCAGGCAATGTCCTGCGCGAACGCATTCAGGAGGCGGCCAATGCCGAAGACCTGGGGGTGGACATCGTGTTTGTCAGTCTGGCGGGACTTCATCCCCCCGTGTCGATTGGCGCGGCATACGACAACGTGGAGGCTGCCCAGGAGACCAAGCATCAGCAGGTGTTGCTGGCGAAGGCATACGCGGCAAGCCGCGGACCAGTCGCGCAGGGCGAACGCATCACCCTCATCAATCAGGCCGAGGCCTACAAGCAGGACCGCATTCGCGTGTCGGCGGCTGAGGCCGAACGCTTCAATCGCCAGTTGAAGGGGTATCTTGCTGCGCCAGGCATCTTCAGGCTCAACAGTTTCCTGGAGGCTTTCCTGGAGGGGGCCAAGAACACCCGCAAGTACGTGATGACCTCATCCGCAGGGCGGGAGGTCTTCAACCTCAATCTGGAGAAGAAAATTAACTCCAACCTGCTGGATTTGAATCTGGAGGAGGAGCAGCCGGACGCCGAGCAGTCGGCGCAGTAGTCTCTTCCCTGATGGTCGGTAAAATCAAATGGCATAACACATATCTAAGGAGCATTTGGACAATGAGCGAAGCGAACAAGGAAAACGGAATCGGACCGCACTGGCCCATCGTCTCCCTGGCGGGACTCGTGGTGGTGATTTTTCTGGTGGCGATGATGACTTTCCAGGTGAAGGAGACCGAATACGCCGTCGTCAAGGTCTTCGGCAAGGCGAAAGTCGATGCCCAGGGCAACATTGTGAGTTATCCGCCCGGTCTGCATTTCAAGTGGCCGTTCATCGATTCCGTGTGGCGGTTTGACAAGCGCATCCAATGCTATGAGCTGACCAAGGGGCACCTGGAGCAGCTCACCACCAAAGACCAGTACCAGATTGTCGTCTCGACATACGTGCTCTGGAAAGTGGGCGACGCGGGAATCTTCCTGAAGCGGCTCAAATCGACCGAGGAGGTGGAGGAGAAGCTTGATGCGGCGGTGCGC
>JAFRLP010000354.1 GCA_017431185.1 Victivallales bacterium
GACGCCGCCGCTACCTAAAACGCCGTCGGCACATCCTGGGCCACGTCGGATTTTCAATATTTGACCAGTCCGGCGGAGGCGGCGGGAATCCACGCCTGCTGTCCGTCCGCAAGGCGGATATTCAGCCAGGGGCCGCGTGACTCGTCCAGGGTGAATTCAGTGCCGGCGTGAAGCGGGTCCTCGAAGGCGCGGTCGTAGGAGTCGCTGTCCCCTTTGCGGGCGACGACCTCGGAAGCCAGGATGACCCCTGGCCGATGCCGGGAGAGACTCCACTCCGAGACCGCCAGGGAGGCTCCGAACAGCACGGCGAGAGAGACTGCCACGCCCATGCCCCAGCAGAGCCAGTTCCTCCGCCAAAAGACACGCAGCATCCCCAGCAGGAAGAATGCGCAGGCGAAGCCGAGGAACAGCCCCTCCCGCAGCCGCAGGGAGAAATCGTAGTGCCAGAAGAAGAGCGTCTTGAGGACACGGGTGCTCTCCTGCGTCTGCACGTTGTCCTGACGGGCGCGGCGGGCGAACTCCAGATTGGCGCGGAGATTGCGGTCGTTGGGCATGTAAAGTTGGGCGCGGCGGTAGAAGAGAATGGCACGGCCAACGTCACCGAGCCTGAAATAGACATTGCCCAGGTTATAGAACAGGGGACCGCTGGAGATTCCGCCTTCGTCCGTGACACGTTCCAGCCTGGCGGCGGCCTTGCGCCACTGTTCGGCGGCTGCGGCGTGGTCTTTGGCGGCAAGGTCGTTGCCCTGGGTGAACTGGCTGGTCGCCTCGTGGCAGAGCGCGACCGCCTCATCCCTGCTGAGGTCAGCCAGCAGGGTTAGCGGAAGCAGGGCGCAAAGGAACAGTATTCGGGAAATCTTCATGGGAAAATCACTTGGCGATGGAAGATAGAGCCGTGCGGATATGCTCGCGCAGAGTTCTGGTGTCAACATTCCCGCCCGCAAAGCGGATGGCGTCGCACTCCTGGAAGACAGACTGAATCTGCTGGAGGTTCTCTGGAGAGATGCGTCTGCGTCGCAGTGGTTTCTCCACATCCGCAAAGGTGACGGCGCCAGGAGACAGCCGCAATTGGGCGCGCAGATAATCCTGGAAGACGGTGGAGAGCTGCTCGGCGGTCAGTTCGCGGCTGGATGTGAGCAGCTGCCAGGAGTCGTGTGCGGCCTGTCTGGCAGCCAACGCAACGGGGTCGGCGTTGTGACGGCGGACAAGCCAGGCAGTGAGGGCGGTGAGGACGTAGAGCAGTGCGCAGGTCGCCAGCAGCCACGGTTTCCAGGAATGCCTGTTCCAGGAACCGAAACCAGCGCGTTCGTCGACCAGCATCCGCTCCCAGGCGTAGTTATGGGCAATGCCCGAGTCATAGGCCTTGACTTCGGCGCCTGCGGTCTCGCCGGCAAGAGGCGCGAAGCCCTGGGCGTCTGCGGCCGTCACCGTCTTGACCTCGTGGACGGTGATGGGGATGGGGGCCGAGGTGACATCGCGGTACTCGCCCGCCTGGGCGTCAAAGCAGGACAATCGCAAGGCGGGTATCTCCTTGAGGTCGGCCTTCTGGGCGCGCAGGGTACACTGGAAGACCTTGGCGTTGCCTTTGACCACGCCGCTGTCCTGGTCGGAGATGCGGAAAGCCCCCGACAGGGACGGCTGGGCGGAAATCTCCGGAAGATGCGCCCCGTCGGGATAAGCCAGCCCCTCCAGGCTGATGGTGAGGATGATGGGGTCGCCGACATTGACCTCCGTCGGTTTGGCCTGGACACGGAGCGAGCATCTGCCGATGATGCCGCTGAAGTCGGCAGGCCGTCCCTGCTTCGGCAATGGCCGCACCTCCAGTTTGGCGCTGTTGCCTGCGATGGTGACCCGTCGGGTAGGCGTGGTCTGGAAGAAATCGTCGAAGAAACTGTCACGTTGCGGGCGACGGCGGGCTCGCCGTGTGTCGTTGATGTTGCAGGAGACCGTGCCGGCCGCCAAATCGTAGTTTCCCGCCTTGGCGGGGATGACGGGTCGCCGGAAGGTGACACAGGTGGTGCGGATCCCATCCCTGCTGACGATGGAGCGCGTGCCGATGAGTTCCTGGCCGTCGCCGTAGGGAATCCCCAGGTAACTGTTGCGGAGTTGCTGGTCGATTTTGGGTTCGTAGGGCGGATAGGTGAAATCGGGGTGCGACAGCAGCGGCAGACTGAACAGGTAGCCGCGCGCCTCCTGCGAGACATACCACCGCCAGGTGGCCATGACAGGCTGCCCCACATAGCAGACCCGCTCCGAGAGTTCCAGTTCCAGTTCGATTCCCGTGACCTTCTCCGCCTCATGGACACGGATGGGGATGGGCTTGGTGTGCCAGGTCTTGCCGTCCGCCTTCACAGCGACAGCGGGGATGGAGAGCATTCCCGTGCGTTTGGGCGTGAGTTGGAAATTGTAGAGCACGTCATCAATGACGGTCTTCTTCATCTGTCCGTTGATGATGCTGACGGAGGTGCTGGAATTGCGCCCAGGCTGAAGGGTCTGCACCTGAAAATCGGGTGTCTCCGGCAAGACTGGCGGGGCGGACGACTGGGCGTCCGACACCCGTATCTGAAACAGGAAGGGTTCGCCGACGGAGACCTCCTGGCTCTCCACGCCGACATTCACCTTGGGGGCGGCAAGGATGGTCAGGGAGGCCAAAAGCAGCAATATGGTCAATCTTCGCATGGTGATGGATGGAAACTCAATAGTCTCTGGGCACTATGATGTAGCCGCCCTGGCGCGCCTTCTGGGATTCGCGTTCCTTGCGGTCCTGGCGCTCCTGACCGAGAATGTCCTTGGCATCCTCGTTCTGGGGCTGTTCCTTGTCATTCCGGGGATTATCGGAAGGCGCAGGCTGCTCCTGCTGCTCCTGATTCTGTTGCTCCTGGTCAGGCAGTTCCTTCTTCTCCTGGCCACCGTCCTTCTTTTCCTGGTCTTTCTTTTCCTCCTGGCCAGACTGCTCTTGTTGTTGCTGTTCCTGCTCCTGCTGTTGCTTTTGGAGAGCCTCGCGCATTTTGCCGGCGGCCTCGCGCTGCTCCTTCTCCGCGTCCTGCGGACGATTCTCCTGCAAGGCCCTCTCCGCAGCCTGCTGGTGCTGCTTCGCCTCGTCAAGCGGCTGGTTCTGCTGGTCTTTGGTGAGCTCCTCCGTTTTCTGGGAGAGCTGCCTCTGCTGCTCCTGCTGCTGAGGCGTGGCCCCGTTCTTCCGGGTATCATCCGCCGCCTTCTCCTGCTGGTCGGCCAGCTCCTGAAGTTTCCTGGCCATCTCCTGCTGTTTTTGCCGCTCCTTGGCCTGCATGTACTTGACTCCCAGAATGCGCTTGAGCTCCAGACGGGCGGCCGCGCGGTTGGCGGTCGCCACCGTGTCCTTCGGAGCTATTTCCAGGGCTTTGCCGTAGGCGTGGATGGCGTGGAGAACCAGTTCCTCCTTTTGCTTGAGTTGCTCGTCCGGAAGGGCTTTCGCCTGACGGAAACAGGCATCCCCCGTGGCGGTCCTCGCCAGCGACTCGAAGCCCAGGTCAGGATGTTTGAGGAACGCGCAGCGGTCTCCCGCCTTGCCGAAGAACTCACGCGCCTGTTCAAAGTCGCCTTTGCGGAAGGCCGCCACCCCTCGGTTGAACAGCAGATAGCCGTTGTCAGGATGGCTCTCCAGGGCCTTGGCGTAGGCGGACGACGCCGCATCGTATTTGCCCTCCCGCAGCGCCTGGTTGCCTTGACGGAGCAGGTCATCGCCCATGAGCAGGCAACCACAGAGCAGAAGGGCCAGCGTTGCCTTGCGCTCCGAGAGAAGCGACTCCAAAAGCAGCAAGGCCAGTGCCAGCGCCACAAAAATCTGGTATTTCTCCTCATAGCGGTCGATGGTCTCGGATTCGAGACTGCGGCGTTCCGCCGTGGCGATGAGCGAACGATAGACCGCTCCCAAGTCAAAATTGCCCGTGGCGACTGGCAGGTAGCGCCCGCCTGGCGTGGCCGCCGCCATCGCCCGCAGGGTCGCCCCGTCCAGTTTGCTGCGGACAACCTCACCGCCGTCCTTGATGAAATCCTTGACGCCAGTCTCGTTGGCGACCAGAATGGGGGTGCCTTTCTCGTCTCCAAGCCCGACTGCCAGCAGGCGCACGCCAGCCTTGCCGAGCGCCTGCGCCGCCTCCTTGGGGAAGGAGTCCTGGTCTTCCCCGTCCGTGATGAGAATCACATCCTTGAACTGGCGTTCCTGGTCGTCAAAGACCTCGGCCATGACCTTGCGGAGGGCATCGCCTATGCGGGTACCGCCGCGCCCGACACTGCGCGGCTCCACATCCGCCAGCATCATGTTGAAGAAGCTGTAATCCAGCGTCAGCGGGCATCGGACGAGCGCGGTTCCCGCGAAGATGACCAGTGCCACACGGTCTCCCTGCAGGGCCTCCAGGCAGTCCTGGATGGCGAGTTTGGCGCGTTCCAGACGGTTGGGCTGGAGGTCGTCGGCGAGCATGGAGCGGGACACGTCCAGCACGAACACCACATCACGTCCCTTGCGGGTGATGGTCTGCGGGATGGGGTTCCAGCAGGGCCTCGCCAGGGCCACGATGAGGAAGGCAAGGGCCAGGATGGTCAGGGCGGCCTTCCAGCGCCGCTTCGCCAGGCTGACCGTGGCGACAAGACGGGGCAGAAGCCCGCTGGAGGCAAAGCGCTCCAGCGCCCGCCTGCGTCGCCATCCTGCATAGCAGAACAGCAGCACAGCCAGCGGGAGCAGCCACAGCAGATTCAGGTTTTGCAGGGATTGCCAAATCACGGCAGCCTCCGATATAGGGTACAGCGCAGCAGGATTTCGAGCAGGAGAAGCACGAATGCCGTCAGCGCGAAGGGAAGGTACATTTCACGATAGTCGGTAAAGCGGAGGGTCTCGACGGAACTGCGCTCCATCTGGTCGATTTCCGCATAGACCGACTCCAAAGTGCGGGCATCCTGGGCCTGCCTGAAGAAGCCGCCCGTGGTTTCCGCAATGTGACGGAGGTCGCGCGAATCCACCTCCTGCGTCATCACCCGCCTCCGCTGTTTGCCGAACGGAGTCTGGATGACCTGGTAGGCCTCCCCTCCCCCCACCAGCACGACGTAGATGCGGATGCCCCATTGCGCCGCCAGTTCGCCAGCCTGGCGCACAGTGCGCCTGCCGCAGTTGTTCTCGCCGTCCGTCAGCAGAATCATCACTTTGCTTCGGATGTCGTAGGTGTCCTTGCCTTTGCGGGTCTGGAGGGCGAGGGTCTCCTCGACGGTATGGAGTCGTGCGGCGGCGAGGGCGACGGCGTCCCCGATGGCGGTGCCGTCCTCCTCGCGCGTGGCCGCAGTCTGCACGGTGTCCAGGAACGGGCGGAGCACGCCATGCGCCAGGGTGAGCGGGCAGACGGTATCGGCGTGTCGGGCGAAGGCAATCATGCCCACCAAATCGCTGCGCCTGCCCTGAAGCTGCTTGCCGTGCCCGAAGACGAACCGCCGGAACACCTCCTTGGCGGCCTCCAGGCGTTCACGCATCGTTCCCTCGAACTCCATCTCCAACTGCATGGAGCCGGAGCGGTCCAGCACCATCTCGATGGCCACGCCCTGGCTGGCCTCCTCCACGCGCTCCCGTCCCGTCTGGGGACGCGCCAGCGCCACCACCAGCAGGATGACCGAGATGGTGCGCAGGGCAGTCGGTGCCCATGCCGTGCGCTGCCGGAATGACCGCCCGACACGCTGTATGCCCGAAACGGAGGAGTAGGTCAAGGCAGCCGTCTGACGGACTCTGCGCCATCTCCGCCACGCCAAGACCGCCAACGGTATCAGCAGGAGAAGAAATGCGTATGGAGATTCAAAACGGAACATGGGAATGCTGTACTTTTATCGGGATGCGCCACCACCGCCGGAGCGGCCTCCGCCGAAGCCGCCAAAGCC
Source organism: Victivallales bacterium (assembly GCA_017431185.1). Next base: position 5,896 of record JAFRLP010000354.1, read on the forward strand.
GCCGGAACGCCCTCCCCTGAAGCCACCGCCGTGACCAGCGGGGATGAAACCGGTGAAGCGTCCCCCCAGGTAGAGGAGGAAGATGACGATGTAAAAGAGGATGGAGAGCCATTCGCGGGTGTCCGTCCGACTGACCTGGTATTGGTCGTCCGCCAGGGGGGCGAGTTCCTTGTTTGCGGACAAATCGACCTTGAATTCGTCCGCCACGGTCCGGGCGATGGCATTGAACGTGTCCTGGATGCCCTTGGCGTACTGCTGTTTGGCGAATGCGGGAAGGGCAAGCGTGTCCAGGATGCGCCCGCATTTGCCGTCTGGCAGGCATCCTTCCAGACCGTAGCCCACCTCAATGCGAATGCGGCCAGAGGCGCCGGCGAGAACCCTCTCCTGATTGACGAGCAGCAGAACTCCGCGGTCATGCTTCTGGTCGCCAATGCCCCAGGTGTTGAACAGTTCATTGGCGTATTCCTCCAGACTTTGGTCTCCCAGAGTCTTAACGGTGACCACAGTCACCTCGGCCTGGCAGGCGGACCGGATGGCCGCGGCCACCCTGCGCATCTGCCCCGCAGCCGTCTCGTCCAGCATCCCCGCATAGTCGAAGATGAAGGACTGCTCCGCCGGCTTGGGCGGAATGGCGCCCCTGCACGGCAAAGCGCTGAACATCAGCAGGGCAAGCAGGCAGGATACCTTGACGCAGAGGGTGTGACAGAACCTGCTCATGCCTGGCTCCCCCCTGGCACGGTGGCCAATCTGCGCGTGCCTTGAAGAAAGGCGCGGCAGGCATTGGCGGTGGCGTCGATTTCCGCCTCGTCTGGATGATGGGCGGCGAAACGCACCAAATCACAGTGGGTGAGGAACTGCTGAAGCAATGCGCGGTGCGCCTCCAGTTCCGGACGGGTGCGCAGTTCCATCAGGAACTCCTCGGTGGTGCGCTCCGGCGCATGGACGTCAAAACGCGCCTCGACGTAATCGCGCAGAATCTGCTGGATGCGGTTGTAGAAGACCATCAGTTCGCCTCTTTCGGGGAGATTGTCCGCCATCAGCATCCGCAGGGCGGCAACCGCGACCTCATAGGGGTCGGGAGGCGGCGGAGAGGCGGTTTTGCGCACACGGCGGAAGCGCCACCACAGCGCCACCAGCAAACCGACCGCCACGACAATCAGCCAAGGCCAAAGACGATGCGACGGCGGCCCCAGGCGCTCCATGGGAGTCTCCGCCGCATGGGCCTCCACATCCAGCTTCTGCCAGAACTCCCCTGGGGGCATCGTGACCTCCAGCGCCACTTCGTCCGTCGATAAATCATATTCCTTTTGGCGCACGCCATCCTTCATCAGGGCGAATTTGACGGTCAGCGGGAGGATGGCCAGTTTTTCAGGGATGACCAGCGGCTCAAGCGTCAGGACCCGACGGGTGGTCATGCACCCGTCCGCCGTCAGACGTGGCGGGTCGCTTTTCTCCAGCTCCCAGCGGAACTGGCGGACGCCCTCCTCCAGCGGGGGCAGTTCGATGGCGTACTCCTCGGGAGCCGTCGCCTCCAGAGTCAGGGTGATGTTCTCGCCAATCCAGAGACAGGTGCGGTCAAGAGCCAGACGCACCTTCATCAGCCCCGATTCCACGGTTTTGTCGTACGGTTTCGGGTCAATCCTGGTCTCTGCGAGACAACACCAGGCGAAGAGCAGCCAGCACAGCAAAACACTGGTCTGCCGCCCGCAAGTCAATGATGGTCCAAGGCTCGCCACTACCGCCCCCTCCCTGCCAAATGCTCGCGGTGACGGAAGAACTGCACCAGGCTGCGGACATAATCCCCGCTGGTGGACAGTTCCAGAAAATCAATGCCCATGCCACGCAGGGCGGAGCGAAGCCCCGCCTGCCATTCGGCGGACTGGGCGGAGAAACGGCGGCGGATGGCCTGGCTGCCAGTGTCGAGCAGCACCGTCTCGCCCGTCTCCGCGTCCTCCAGTTCCAGCAGTCCCACATCCGGCATTTCACGTTCCCTGGGGTCGGCGACTCCGATGGCGATGAGGTCATGCCGTCGGGCCAGAATGCGCGCCAGGCGGGCAAATCCCTCCGCCGCGCTCTCCGGCTGCTGGAAATCGGAGACCAGGAAGAGCACGCAGCGTCTGCGGATGACCCGTCCCAGGTAATCCAGCGCACCGGCGAGGTCCGTGCCGCGTCCAGACGGCTGGAATCCCAGCACCTCGCCGATGAGACGCAGGGCGTGCGTGCCGCCCTTGGCGGGCGGAATGTACTTCTCCACCTTGTCCGTGAACAGCAGCAGGCCAACCTTGTCATTGCTCTTGACCGCCGAGAAGGAGAGCAGCGCGCACAGTTCGGCGGCCAGTTCGCCTTTGCTCTGGGAGCCGCTGCCAAAGCGGCCCGAGGCGGACATGTCCACGGCGAACACCACCGTCAGTTCACGCTCCTCGTGGAAGCGTTTGACATACGGGCGGCCCTGGCGCGCGGTCACGTTCCAGTCGATGGAGCGCACCTCGTCTCCAGGCTGGTATTCCCGCACTTCGTCAAACTCCATTCCAGACCCCTTGAAGGCGCTTTGGTACTCGCCAGCGAGGGCATCGTTCACCGTCTTGCTGGTGTAAATCTGGATGTAGCGGATTTTCCTGGCCAGTTCCCTGCTAATCATGGCACC
>JAFRLP010000355.1 GCA_017431185.1 Victivallales bacterium
CCCGCCCCCCGCGAACAACCGTCCCCGCAAAGAAAAATCATGGAGAGAGACGGATTTGTTCGAGTTCCTCAAAGGAGAGACGGCGGCGGTAGATGATGACATCGTCGAGCAGGTATTTCCAATGGGAGGCGGAGCCGATGGAGAAATGCGTGGCGGGGAAATCGCTTTCCTGAAGGGGAAGCGGATGGGAGAAGTGGCGGAGGGGGCGGTCATCCCATTTGACGGAGAGTTCGGCGCCTGCCCAGGTGAAGGCCAGAAAATGCCACCCAGAGCAGCCGATTTTGCCTAGCGGGGGGATGGAATAGGTTGCGCTGGGCAATCTCTTTCCGTAGAGCAAGACAAGGTGAAATGGACGTTCGCACATGCAACGGTCCTTCGGGTCATTCGCCCCCTGCAATGCAATGAACCCCTGGTTCGACTCGATGCCCCAGAGGAACAGACGTGGCAGACCTTCCTTGCTTTGTTCCTCCCAGCCAAGCGGACGATAGAACACCACGACAGTGCCAGGCTGGCTGAAGTCGAGGCTGCCCTTTCGGTTAAAGCGCAGAAGCGCCCCGCCCTTTCCGCAAATCAACGCCAGCCCGCCTCGCCGTCCTCCGGCGTAGTGAACCGTGCCGCTTTTCCAGACGACCTTCTCGCCGCCAAGAGCCAGATCGGCCTCCGCGCCTTCGTCAAACGAATGGTAGAAGGAGAGGTCGGGGGAGAACGGCGGAAAGACCGCCTGGGCAAAGCCCCCCAGGCTTAGCAGCAGTATGGCGAAAATCGTGCGCAAAGCGGTCACTCCCCTTTCCAGAAGAACGAGGAGGTCTTGTCCCCTGGATTGTCGATGATGCTGGTGTCGCACGCCTGGACGTGGCTGTCGAAGAACAGAATGTTGGTCTTGCCGTGACGAGTGGTGTCAAACCAGGCGGAAGAGGCCGCCGTGGGAAAAGGATAATTGTTGATATTGTAGGCTTGGGTGAAATAGTCGGGGTTCGCATGGGCGGGATTGTGGCGGGTCTCCAATGCATACCAAATCCGCGAGTGACTTTTGACCTGCTCGAACTTGCGCAGTGTCTTCCACTTGTCGGGATCGGCAAAGCGCGGAACGCGCTTATCGTTGAACGTATAGTGGTAGAATCCCATGATGGTGGCGTTGAAACGGTCCAAGGGCACGGCAGGGCACATATATGGCTGCATCTGCTTTGTTCCATCTATGCATTTGGCCGGATAGACGATGCCAATGTCGCCCAGGACCTGCATCCACAGCTTGTATCTGTACTTTCCGGCCGCTTCCGTCGTTCCGAAATGCAGAGGCAGAACGTAGTCTTCATACTCGTCGGCGTACATGTGAATGGCAGTGCCCGCCGTACGAAGACTGTTGACGCAGCCAATGCCCCGCGCTTTCTTGCGGGCATTCGCCAACGCCGGCAAAAGCATGGCAGCCAGTATCGCGATGATGGCGATGACAACCAGCAACTCGATGAGCGTGAAGGAGTTACATTGTTTTTTCATGGTGTTTTTCCCTGACGTTGAGAGCTACGACGAAAAATCAGCTGGGGGTTGACAGTCTCCGTGGCGACCTCCCCGCTTTCCAGCAGGGCGATGGCGCGACGGCTCATCTCCGCGGAATTCAGGTCGATGGTGGAGATGGGGAGTTCCTCCTGGGTTGACCAGACGGTGTTGTAGCAGCCTGCGACCAGCACGTCTTCGGGCACCCGCAGCCCCGCCTGCCGCAAAGTGCGAATCACGCCAAAGGCAAGGTCGTCAGACCCGCACAGGATACCATCGAAGGGACGAAGCAACGCCACGTCATGCCGAAAACGTACACCAACCGACGATGGTTCATTGGCCATGAACAGCCGCTGCGGCACGGGCAGTCCGCACTCAGCGGCCGCCCTGCCTGCCCCCCGCAGCATCTGGGTGCTTGGATGCCGTGTCCAATAGGCCTCGGATTTGGGCACGTCATCCCCGATGGGACCGAAATAGATTGCCAGTCTGTGCGCTCCATTGGCGATGAGATGCTTCGCCATCCGATACCCGCCATCCTCGAAATCGACAGCCACCACACTGCCTGGCGGAGTGCTGTCCGAGTCGAACCAGACCAGGCACACACTGCGCAGGTTGCGCCGCCCATCCAGCACAGGTGTCCGCCAGTAGGCGTGTCCATGATAGACAACCCCCAGTATAGGGGCCTGAAGGAGATGCTCCAGGCTGGCAAGTTCCACCATCGACGCCTCATTGGCTGGCGTGGGTCTGGCGATGTGAATGGGGAAATACCCCGCCCCGAACAAGGCGGCCCGCAGGGAGTTGCCAGGCTCGCTTTCATGGTAGGAGTCCTTCGACATGATGGTCACCACCAGCCGACGGGTGAGGTTCATCACGTCCGAACCAGGCGGCCTCACGAACATCCCAGTCCCGCGCACCCCGTTGATGAGCCCCTCCGAACGCAATATCTTCAGCGCCTCGTCTATGGGACGATGGCTGAAATGAAAATGCTCCGTGAGCGCCTGACGGGACGGCAACCGCCCGCCAGGAAACTCACCGCCCAGTATCTTCCTGCGCAGTGTCTCCACTATCAGCTCGGTTTTCGATAGCCTGACGCTCATTCCAAAAATGTGGTTTGCTTTTGTGGTTTGTGTAAATATACGACCGTTCTGCGAAAAAATCAAGTACCCAAAACGATTTTTTTCACCCGCATGGCGGAATGGGTGGAAAAAAGTCTTTTTCTGATTATATTATTTTTGGCTATATGATTCATCAAGGATTACTTTTGCAAGAGGAGAAATGACATGGGCATATTCCTGAATCCAGGCAAGGGGCGTTTCCAGATGACCCTGAACGGGCAGATCTACGTTGACAAGTCGGAGATGATCTCCTACTTGAACACGATGGTCGAAACACCGCAGAGATACCTCTGCGTCTCTCGTCCGCGTCGTTTTGGCAAGACCACTGCCCTCGACATGCTCTGCGCCTACTACGGAATTGGCGCGGACAGCCGAGAGATGTTCGCCACACAGAAACTGGGGCAGCGCCCCAATTGGGACAGGTATCTGGGCAAGTTCCATGTCCTGCGCCTTACCATGACCCAATTCTTCACCCGAGGACTCTCTTTCCAGGAGGGGATTCAGCGGATGAGGAAACTGCTTGCCCGCGATTTCACCAAGTGTTTTCCCGATGTGGATTTTCTGGACGCTGGAGACCTTATCCTGTCCATGCAGGATGTCTATCAGACCACGCAGGCCAAGTTCGTGGTGGTCATTGATGAATGGGACTCGCTGTTCCGCGAGTACCGTGACAACCGCCAGGCGCAGCACGACTACCTTGATTTCCTGCGCGACTGGCTCAAGGACCAGGATTGCATCGCCCTCGCCTACATGACGGGCATCCTGCCCGTCAAGAAATACGGCAAGCAGTCCGCCCTGAACATGTTCACCGAGTATTCCATGCTCGCTCCGCTTGGCCTGGCCCCCTACACTGGCTTCACCGCCGAGGATGTGGAGGAACTTTGCCGAAGATTCGGACGGCCTTTTGAAGCAATCCGAGAATGGTATGACGGCTACCAAGTCAGCGATGAAGTTCCGCCAGATCCAGATAATCTTGGATTGCAATCCAAACTATACCATCTATACGCGCCGCTGTCCGTGGTGAGCGCCGTCCGGACTGGCGTCATCCAGAACTACTGGAACAAGACCGAGAGTTACGAGGCGCTTGCGGAGTACATCCGCATGGACTTCGACGGGCTCAAGGAGACGGTCGCCGAACTCATGGGGGGGCGCCGCATCCCCGTCAGTCTCCGCACCTACCAGAACGACATGACCAGTTTCACCAGCAAGGATGACGTGCTCGCCCTCCTCATACATCTGGGCTATCTGGGGTACGAGCAGGCCACGGGATGCGCCTTCATCCCCAACCGCGAGATCCTTGACGAATACTACGCCTCGACGCAGGGACGCGAATGGGGCGCGACCATGCGGGCCCTGAAGAATTCGCAGGGGTTGCTGGAGGCCACCTGGGCGGGCAACGGGAAGCGGGTGGCGGAA